>NZ_AUMD01000022.1 GCF_000430505.1 Eisenibacter elegans DSM 3317
CCCCGTTTTTTTTGCCCAAAAACCCTAAACCACTGACTGTCAAGAAGAAAATTGTTGAACACAGACCAAAAACCCCAACATAGGATGTGTTCACAGATAATGAATAGGGAGGTGGGATAGAGACTAGTTTTTGATGAACTTATGTGTGTATTGGCGGCCCTCATATTCCACAAAGGCGATATATGTACCTGATGGCCAATAATTTGTAATGACTTCTTTAGATTTAACAAAGCTAAGCACTGCCATTTGTTTGCCTTGCATATTATAAATGATGACTTTGACCGGACTCTGTGTGGGAGCATCAAAGATAATGAAGTTGGCGGCGGGATTGGGAAATAGGCGGATAGGTTGAAAATCTTCCCCGATGCGGATAATATTAGAAAGTAGGGTTTGGCCACAATAAGTTCGTATACGCAATTGGTAATTGCCAGGCTCAGCAGGCACAAACGTAGTCGCTGTTTGTGTATTCATAGGGACACCCTCTCGTAGCCACTCCCACTGAAGGTCTGTAGGCTGTGGGGGTAAATTGGCTTTGAGTAGGTTGTTTTCTAAACGTATTTGTAAACTATCCGCTGCCAAACCGGAAATCACCAAAGCAAAAGATTGATGGTTACGGGCTAGGCCGTTTTGGTCTTGTAGTGTGCCTTTGTGTGCAATCCGCAGAGTGTAGGTAGTGTTTGGGCTTTGGGAAGAGTATACGATTTGCTCGACAACATCCACCCTGTTGTCGCCAGTCTGTGCGTTTTGCTCTGGTGCAGCAGGGTTGAGTACCCAAGGGCTGGCTACAATGCTCCCATTAGCGTTGAGCAGTCGAAGATCAAGGTCATTGACAAGACGTGGTGTGCGGTTGTTGAAAGAAGTCAGGTTTTCGGGTAAGGGAATGGCTGCGGGATCCGTCCAGACTAAGGTAGCGCGTAAGGCCTGTGTGGATGATGTTTGTAATGTTTGGGTATATGTTTGTCCGTTGGCGAGCGTGTCCATTACCAACAAACTGCCTCTTTGTTGGGTGCAGAGGAATGCTAAGGCGGCTTGTGTGTTGAGCTGCCCCCACCCTACACGATAATTAGGTATTGGCTGTGTGCCTATGGGGCTGGCAGTATGGATGGCGAGGGCTTTGAGGGCAGCAGCCGTGAGGGGTTGGTTGTACCATTGCAAATGCGCCTGTTGTACCAATAACAAACTTCCTGTAACGACAGCGGCAGCCATCGAGGTGCCACCTAGCGTTTGATAGGCTTGATCGTCAGCGGCGGCGGCAGAAAGTATATCCGCCCCCGGGGCGATTAGGTCGGGCTTGATACGGCCATCATCAGTAGGGCCAGTACTACTAAAGTCTGCCAGTTGGTTTCCCTTGTTTGCTCCGACAGCCAGCGGATTTTTAGCCGTTACAAAGTCGTGGAGCAGGTCATATTGGTTGCCAGCGCTGCTGCGGTCATTGCCTACAGCCTGTATGGGCAAATAGAAAGGGCGGTTTTCGCAAAGCATGTCCCAGTCGGCAGCAGCCGCATTGTAATAGCCCAAGCGCCAAGCTTGTGTTCCTGTAGGAAAGATTGCACCATAAGCATGACAGGAGATGAGCATTCCTTGAGCGGCGGCCTGAGCCATTTCGGTTAGGTCTTGTTGGGTATTGTAAGCTTCCAACTGGGCTTGGGGAGCCATTCCTTGAGCAGCAGCATTTACACCTTGGCCAATGATAGTTGTTGCTACGTGTACGGCGTGGTTATTGGCGTTAGGAATCCCCCCGGGGAAAGTAGTTTGGTCCCTTACAAAGACACGCTGACGAAGCTCTTGGTGGGTAGTGCGGATGCTGCCCACCTCCCATATCCCCAAGCGTCCTTGCATTTGCTGTCCGTTGAGGGCAATGGGAGTATTAAAAGCACGGACTTGGCTTGTGCCGATTTCGGCGGCGGCGGCGGCATTGCTGCGGTGGACATAATATATGGGATAACCTGCAGGGGTGACATGATGCAGCATTGCCCACTGCCTAGTTTGGACATCATAACGATACGCAGGATACTTGTTTAGGCTGTGGCTTTCATACGTTTGTCGCCAAGTGAGTCGGGTATTTTGGCCGTAAACCGCACCTATTGAGAGTACCCAACATAAACCTGCTTGTACAAACCGATTTAAAACAATTCGCATACCTAAGCTTTTGAAGGCAAGATAATATATTTTGTAGAGTCTGTACCTTGGTGATTGTGAATATTTTGGTTCCTCAGGATATGCCTATGTGGTTTGGAGTCGTGTTTTGTTGGACAAAGCTAGGCTGGTGCAAGCAGCGAACACGAACACAAGAGTACGAAGGATGCTCGAACAAGCGTTGCGGTAGCTCCCTGTGTTTGCGAAGGCGCTAAAGCTGAAAGCTCGCCCTCGTACCCACATATTGTAGGCTGTGTTCCGCAGATTCGAGAGGCCTGAGAGAGGCTCCAAAAAACACAACCTCCTGTGAAATAAGTTCAAGAAAAATGATGCGTACTGTGAAATCAAAATGGCTTTAGTCGAAAAAGCGGCGTTTGCTGGTATTGTTCCACCCGGCCTGACTAGCATAGTTGACATAATGGATCACGACATCGGCTTGGCTAGCATAATTGACAAAAAACACCTTCACATCGGCCTGGCTGGCATAGTCTACAAAAAACCAACGCCCGTCATTACGTCCGGCTTGGCTGGCATATGATACTTTAAACACCTTCAAATCAGCTTGGCTGGCGTAGTTGGCCACAAATACTTTGACATCGGCTTGGCTGGCATAATTGACAGCAAATATTTTCTGGGCGAAGCCCTGTTGTAGACCAACCAAGGTGAGCAATACAATGACTGAACAAATATGTGTGATGATTTTGCGCATAGCAAAACAGGGTTTTGTGAAAAAATCAAACTCGACAGTCTTGTAAACGATGATTCCCTCCCTTGGGTTACCCCTTGTGCTTTAGCGCTTAAGCAAGAATGATTTGTATTTTTCGACAAAAACACCTTGACTGTTTGTTTTTGTGGCAAATGCTTTCCTATATTTAAGCGTCAAAAGACGGTGAATTATTTTTATGTACCCAACCATCGCCAAATATTATTATTGCAACAAGTCACTCGGTTATTACTGGTGGCGTTGGCAGGCGTATGGTTATCTACTCACCGCACGATTTAGTCGCTAAGTTCCATTAGGGCAAATCACTCTCTCCCTCCCCTTTCACGGTCGCAGATAATCAGGATACGCAACAGACTTGTGTAATTCCTGTGTTGTATCGTAACATTCCCCAAGCACACATTGTTAATTTCCTAAATAATCTGGTTGTATGAACTTAGATCTTACCATTAGTCCACTCCGTCAGTGGGTTGATTTCAAGCAAAGCCCCTTGGTTATTGCCGGCCCTTGTAGTGCCGAATCTGAAGAACAATTGATGCAGACTTGTCAGGCGCTTCAACACCTGAAAGTAGATGTATTGCGTGCCGGCATTTGGAAGCCCCGCACCCGTCCGAATAGCTTTGAGGGCTTTGGTGAAAAAGCCTTGCCTTGGTTGCAAACCGTCCGCAAGGAGTTGAAAATGCCGGTAGCGGTAGAAGTAGCTACGCCCCAACACATCGAACTGGCGCTCAAGTACGATGTCGATATCTTATGGTTAGGGGCACGCACCACTGTCAATCCCTTCAATGTGCAAGAGGTGGCCGATGCGCTGCGTGGGGTCGATGTCCCGGTGATGATCAAAAACCCCGTAAACCCTGACTTGGCATTGTGGATAGGAGCCATCGAACGGATTGCACAGGCCGGCATTACCAAGATTGCGGCCATTCATCGTGGGTTTTCATCTTTCCAGAAAACGAAGTACCGCAATGTGCCTATGTGGCAAATTCCGATTGAGCTGAAAACTTACCTTCCCGAAATCCCGCTTATCTGTGACCCCAGCCATATCGGAGGTGCGAGAGACTTGATTGGCCCGCTATCACAGAAGGCGCTCGACCTCAACTATGACGGACTGATGATAGAAACCCACATCAACCCTGATCAAGCTATGAGCGATGCCCAGCAACAGGTAACGCCTACGCGACTAGAAGAGATTTTGTCGGAGTTGAAAATACGTTTGGTGAAGAGTGATAATGCTATTTTTATCAATCAACTCGAAGAACTACGCGCACAGATTGACAACCTTGACCAAGAATTGGTGGAATTGCTAGGGGCACGCCTCGCGCTGGTAGAAAAAGCCGGAGAGTATAAGAAAGAGAATAACGTTACCATTTTCCAAATGGAGCGTTGGGATGAAATTTTCCGCAGCCGCCAACAATGGGCCGAAAAAATGAATCTCAACAAAGATTTTATTGCCGAAATTTATAAGCTCATCCACGTGGAGTCTATCCGCAAGCAAACCGAGGTGATGAGCCGTACCGAAGCTAAGGCTTGAAGGCTGCGCCCCTCCTACCCTATTCCTAACCCTTCGAAGCTTCTGCTTTGAAGGGTTTGTATTGTCATATGCCTCACGAAGGCTGTTTATCTACTGACAAAAGCCCTCACACCGCTACATTTTTCGATAAATCAGCAGGTGTTTTTCGGTGATAAAGTAGGCGTGTTGGCCATATACCAACAAGTGTTTTACTGTATCTGAAGCCAAGGTTGGTTGTAATGCTTCGCTTTCGGGGCGGCCTTGGTATAGGGGTGTTTTGAAAAGCTGTATACCATCAGTATGGTAACGGAAGGCATCGGCATAGGCCGCCACTGGATTGTGGAGCTGGGGGAGGGTTTGTTGGTAGTTGCCTAGATTATCAAAAATAAGCAAGCCCGCCTCGGTATCTTGTAAGTAGAGTCGGTTTTGATACTCTTGCATCGTGTGTACTTGATAACCCTTAGGGTCGAGCAGGCGGTCGAGCGCTACTTGTAGGGTTACTTCTTGGAAGCGGTAGTCATATTTTTTGAGGCTGAAGTCTATCTCATCGAAAAGCCACAGCTGCCCATCGGCGGCTAGTGTGGCAGCGGCAGCTCTTCGGACTTGGCCTTCATCCAAAAAAGCTTGGGCGATAGGGTTCAGAAAGCGGTCGGTGATGATGAAATACTGCAAGTCTTCATAAAAAAGCAATAGATTGAGCGTGTTTTGTGCTGCTATATGCGAAGGCGCAGAGCTGCGCTGGGAGCGAAATTGTTGTAACAGGCGGCCTTGGGTGTCATATTTGAGGACATTGCCTTGGGTATCGGCTAAGAGTAGGCTGCCTTGTTTGTCGAGGCTGGCAGCAGCAATGGGAGCACTGATACTCAGGCTTTTGATTTGTTGCCAAGTAGTGGTTTGACCTTGCAGGGTCGTGAACCCCACAACCAGCCAAACAAAAAAAGTACAGATGCCGAAGATAATCCTACCAAAAAAGTGTATGAGCGTCTCCCTTATTGTGGAACTACTACCAGCAGCAGTCCTGCTTAGCAAGCCACCTGAATATCGTCCCATATTTCTACAAACTCACTGATAATCATTGCAGTGGCTCCCCAAATCATATTGCCACCGATATCGTAAAAAGGCATTAAAAACTCTCGTTGTTTATAGGTAACGTTTTTGTGGCTGCGGGCGCGGTGTTGGTAGATATGAGCCACACTGACTTCGAAAATCTTCGCAACTTCATCAACACTGGGGGCATAATTAGGTTTTTGGGAAATAGCCGCCACCACAGGGTAGACCATAAAGTTGCTAGGTGGAATATAGACTTGGCTCAATTGACCCAGTACTTGGCTGCGCTCGATGCTCACCCCAATTTCCTCAGCCGTTTCGCGTAAGGCTGTGGCAATAAGGTCTTCATCCACCTCCTCTTGCTTGCCTCCAGGGAAGGCCACCTGGCCACTGTGTACGCCCTTGTACTCTGGGCGGACAATGAGGGGAAACTTGAGCGTTTGCAGACTATGGTCGGGGTACAACAACAACAGTACACATCCAATGCGAGGCTCTAGCTCCGGCACAAGCTCTCCTCCATTGGGGAATCGCTCTGGAGGGGCCATTTTTTTGTGGGCATCAATGCCCGGAAGCGGCTGACTAAGGCGTTTTTTGAGTTGAGCACAAATGGCATCAAAGTCCATGCGAAGAGATGTGTGGTGAAAAATTAGCTCCTAACCGTTTTTGAGCGTTGAGTTGGTGTC
The DNA here is from genome assembly GCF_000430505.1 of Eisenibacter elegans DSM 3317. NCBI lineage: Bacteria > Pseudomonadati > Bacteroidota > Cytophagia > Cytophagales > Microscillaceae > Eisenibacter > Eisenibacter elegans. Next base: position 6,098 of record NZ_AUMD01000022.1, read on the forward strand.
TGACAAATATACGCAGGAAAATGAATTTGTACAATGATTTTGATTATATCAATACTGGTTAAACAAAATAGTGCAAATTTTATTACTGCTAAAGAAGGCTTTTAATGTTGTAGCGTCTACTACTTTAAAGTCAAGTCTAAAACACGAAAAATCAAGGGTTTGTTTAAGCCCTTGTTGAAGATTTTCTTCATCGATGCCAAAACGCTGCTTTTTGGTTGTTATGCCGTTAAAAATGCTTGCTATAGCCCTCCTACGATTAAAACCGTGGGCTGAACATAAGGTCTACGCTTTTTGCCTAGTATCAGCACAAAAATCAACTGTTTTAAGTGCCGAGCTGAGAATTTATACCAAGATTCACAATATTTGAGGATGCATAGAGTTTGGTTTTCTTGATTCCCAAGGATTTTCAGCAGACACATTTCCCAAACCATTTTTGATTGGAGACAAAAGCCCAAACAGCGTTATCCTGTTTGGGCTTTTTATAAAAATTTGGCAAGGCATTTCGCCTATTTTTCTAAGCGTTTTTGGCTGTTTTTTGGTTTTTAGCCCCAATTTTAGACAAGTCCAATACGATTGGCGAAGCCACAAACACTGAAGAGTATGTACCCACGCTTACACCTACCAAGAGGGCAAACGAGAAGCCTCGCAATACTTCACCACCAAAGAGGAACAAGATGAGGACTACCAACAAGGTAGTGCCGGAGGTCATCAGGGTACGGCTCAAGGTGGCGTTGATGGCAGTGTTGAGGTTTTGTTTGAATTCGACACGGCTCATTTCACCGGCAAACTCACGGATACGGTCAAACACAACCACGGTATCGTTGATGGAGTAGCCGATAACGGTCAACATCGCCGCAATAAACACTTGGTCTACTTCATAAGAAATACCCAAGACGCGTGCGAAAGCAAAGAAAGCAAAGACCACAAAAACGTCGTGGAACAAGGCCACTACTGCACCAAGGCCATACTGCCACTTGCGGAAGCGAATCAGGATATAGAAAAACAACACAGCAAGTGAGAAAATCACGGCCAAACGGGCGGTATCTTTGATGTCTTCGGCAATAGAAGCACCTACTTTAGAAGAACTGATAATTTCGGGGTTTTTGTCCTTGAAAGGAGTAAGCCCTTCGAAGATAGCCGTTTCTACCAATTTATCCCCTTCGTTGCTTTCGTCCTCTACGAGGTAGCTGGTCGTGATTTTGAGTTGATTGTTAGCGCCAAAGGTTTTTACTTCCATACCACCGGTAAGCGACTTGCTAAGCGCTGTGCGGGCTTCAGCCACCAATACAGGCTCGTCGAAGCGTACAACATAAGAGCGTCCACCTTTGAAATCAACCCCTAAGTTGAGACCGCCTTGGGCGATAATCAAGCCTAAACCTGCTACAATAATCACACTAGAGATTACATAGGCTACACGGCGTTTGCTGACGAAATCGAAGTTGGTGTCGCGCAACAAGTTGCGAGAGATGGGCGACTCAAAGCTGAGCTTGCGCGCTACGGCATTGCCCTTGGTAGCCTTTTTCATATAGGCTTCGATGATGAGGCGGGTGATGAAGATTGCACTGAAAAGTGAGCAGGCAATACCAATCATCAGGGTTACGGCAAAACCTTTGACTCCTCCCGTTCCGAAGCTGTATAGGATAACCCCTGTGAGGAAGGTAGTAGCGTTGGCATCAATGATTGAGCTGTAGGCTTTTTCGTAGCCAAGCTTAACGGCCATTGCCAGCGGCTTGTCGCCCCAAAGTTCTTCACGCACACGCTCGTAAATCAGTACGTTGGCATCGACCGACATACCGATGGTCAATACAATACCGGCAATACCGGCTAGGGTCAGTACTGCCCCAAATTGGGCCAAAATACCAATGATAAAGAAGATATTGACCAACAAAGCCAAGACAGCAAAAATACCGGCACGTTGGTAGTATAGCGACATAAACACTACCACTAGGCTAAGGCCAAGCGCCAAAGAGAATACTCCTTGTTGGATAGACTCGCGTCCGAGCGAAGGCCCTACAATAGCTTCTTCTACGATGCGTACAGGCGCAGGCATTTTACCAGCCTTGAGGATGTTGGCCAAGTCATTAGCTTCTTCGAGGGTGAAGTTACCAGAGATAGAAGAGTTGCCACCGGGAATCTCGTTTTGTACCACAGGTGCAGAGTACACATAGTCGTCAAGTACAATGGCAATGCGTCGGCGGATGTTGTTGGCTGTCAGTTTGCGCCATTTCTTGGCTCCCTCTGCGTTCATCTGCATTGAGATATTGGGGCGTGATTTTTCGTCAAAATCTTGGCGCGCATCACGGATTACGTCTCCTTCTAAAGGTGCTTTTCCACCTTTACCTGTTTTGATTGGATACAGCACTAAAATGCCTCCTTCTTTTTCAGTCTTCACAGCCCACAAGAAGCGGACATTGCTGGGGAATATGGCAGCTTTTTGTGCTTGCTCAATCAGACGGTTCGCACGGGCAGTATCTTTTACTTGTACCCCAAGCCCTTCATAAGTAGGGATGAAAATTTGGTTGAAAAGATTGCTCTGCACTTGAAGGCTATCCAATGCTGTTTGGGCTTCATTGGTATCTGTAGCAGCAGTGGCAGCACTATCTGTTTTGGTAGAATCAATACCGGCCAATAGTGCGTCGGCGGCGTTTTTGGTGCTGTCAGTACCTACCAACAAGCCGTCTGCAGCTGTCTTTTCTTCCTTTTTCTCTGCTACTTTGGCAGGTTTCTCCTGAGCTTCTACTTTGGCCAAGTATGACACAAAGCCTTGCAGATATGGGGCAAGCTCTTGCATCTCCCATACTTCCCAAAACTCTAGCTTGGCTACGCCTGAAATCAGTTTGCGCACACGCTCAGGGTTATCTACTCCGGGTAGTTCGATAGAGATACGGCCTGTACCGGGGATACGCTGGATATTGGGGTTGGCTACGCCAAATTTATCAATACGGTTGCGCAAGATGTTGAAAGAGCGGCTGATGGCGTCTTCCAATTCTTCTTCGATTACCTTGCGGATATCGCTTACCGAAGACTTCGAGTTGATGCGGTCGCGGGTAAGCGTATTGGTAAACACACGGGCGATTTGCTTGCCTTCGGGGTCGGCCTCTTGGAAGGCATCAAAGAAAAGCGTTACAAAACGCTTCGAGGTTTGGCGTTGCATCTCTTCCGCTTTTTTCAAAGATTGCAAAAAGAGAGGATTCTGGCTGTTGCCGGCCAATACTTTCAAAATCTCGATAGGCGAAATTTCAAGGGTTACGTGCATCCCACCCTGAAGGTCAAGGCCAAGGGCTAGTTCCTTTTCGCGAACGTCTTTGTAGGTATATTCTATCCCAACAAGGTTGTATACCGGCTCTGTCCACACAGAATCAAGGTAGGCTTGGCGCTTGGCAAAGTCTACTGTACCATTGGCTTCGGTCGCAAACTTGGTTGCATCGCTTTGTACCTTGCGCGACACAAAGGTAAAAGAGAGGTAGAACAAGCACAAAAGGCTTATGACTACGGCTAGCAGGATAATTCCACTTTTGTTTTTCATAAGAGAAGTCTAAAATAAAATATAAATGATGATAGAGATAATATGCGCCACACACAACTATAGGTTGTGTATAACACCTAGCCCTTGTAGTGAACACATTAAGTGCGGATACACCAAGGGGGTAGACCTATACCTATTTGTGGGTTACACCATAGGTATGGACTTGTACTTCGTGACAGCCTAGGCTCGAACACAAAGCACTGTTAGAAAATTTTAGGGAGCGTTGATAGGCCGGATACAATGAAAAATCACCGCCCAAAACTTGGCCGCACAATAGCGAGCCGGATAGCTGACCCACGCCGGGGTGTTATACAGCATTGGGAATACCTGTGGCAAGATAGTGTAATATGCCTGACTGACTTGGAGGGATCCGCTCGCAGGCACTGCCTCTACGGTAGCCTGTACCTTCGTAGGATGCTCCTGTGTGGCATCAGTATCAGTTTTATTATCTGCTTTTGGGCAAGAAGGAACACTGTTTTGGGAGGTATGAAGTGCCAACTGCTCTTGGCTCAACAGCACTTGAGACGCTGCCGGATATGTTGCGAAGCGCATCAGGCAGGCCAATAACCACACCGCACATAAGAGGAGTGTATGGGTACGAAAAATGCTATGTTGACGAGTTTGTTTCATAGATTGAGGCGCAAAATTACCAAATTAGTTTTGTCAAGCAAGCTTTCTGACTAATTTTTGCAAAGTCTCTATTAGCGCGCCACAACCCCGATCCTTCGATTGGGTATCACCCACGGGCTGCCCCGTGGGTTTTAAGTAATATTCAGGCGTATGGCTATCGTTCAAACTGTAGGCGCATTCCTTGGCGGCTTTCGTCGAATTGGCCGTTTTGGTAGGCGATATGCCCCGATACAATCGTATGGGTGATGGTATGACTAAAGGTCTGTCCTACCCACGGCGACCAAGCGCATTTGTAGGCGATTTGGCTTTGGTCAAAGAGATAAGGTTTGGCTGGGTCTACCAATACCAAATCTGCCCAATATCCTTCGCGCAAAAAGCCCCGTTCCGCCAACTGAAAGCACACTGCAGGAGCGTGACACATCTTTTCGACCAACTGGATGAGGCTCAATTTGCCATTGCGGGCGTGTTCGAGCATTTGCAGCAGGCTAGTCTGTACTTGGGGTACTCCGGCAGGAGCCTTGCTATAAGGTTGTTGCTTTTCGTCCCAAGTATGGGGGGCGTGGTCAGTGGCGATGATATCTAAGTGATTGTCTAGCAAACCCTTCCAAAGCCCCTCGCGGTGCTCTGGGGCTTTGATGGCCGGGTTACACTTGATTTGGTTGCCAAGAATTGCATAATCCTCGCTACTGTAGGTCAAATGATGCACACATACTTCTGAAGTAATTCGCTTCTGTGCCAAGGGGGTTTGGTTGTCAAAAAGCCCCACTTCGTCGGCAGTGGAGATGTGTAGGATATGCAGACGTGTGTTGTGTTTACGGGCAAGGTCAATGGCCAATCGGCTGGACAAAATACAGGCTTCTACGTTCCGAATCAAGGGGTGATGTTCGGGGCGGAGCGCATCGCCATAACGTTCTTGAAAAACAGCTGCTTGGGCACGTACAGTAGCCTCGTCTTCGCAGTGGGTAGCGATGAGCATAGGAGCTTGGGCAAAAATCTGCTCCAACACCTGAGCATTGTCTACGAGCATATTGCCGGTAGAAGAGCCCATAAAAATCTTGATACCACACACATTATTGATGTCTGTACGGAGCACCTCTTCCAAATTATCGTTAGATGCTCCCATAAAAAAGGAGTAGTTGGCCAAGGAGGTTTGTGCTCCTATTTGGTATTTTTCTTCAAGCAAACTTTGGGTAAGCGTGTTGGGAACGGTATTGGGCATTTCCATAAAACTAGTCGTGCCACCAGCTACCGCAGCGCGGGCTTCGTGATAGATGTCGGCCTTGGCTGTCAACCCTGGCTCGCGGAAGTGTACTTGGTCATCAATCACACCGGGCAGCAGATACTGCCCTTCGGCGGCAATTTCGGTAACCGCCTGCGAAGGCTGAATATTGGTGGCTATCTTTTCGATACGCCCCTGACGCACCCATAGGTCGGCTGTATATTGTTGCCCCTCATTGATGAGTTGCGCTTCTTTGATAAGGAGGTCTTTCATAAGGTTCTAAAGTTTAGAACACAAAGCTACGCTTTTTCACCCGCATCTATTGAAAGCTCCCGCCACAAAACCTACCGACTAATTCGGTACAGACTTCAGCATTCGCCCACACCAATGGACATTTTTGACTTTCGCCGTTGTTATGCTCATTTTGATAACAAGATGTATGAGATTTGGAGATTCTTGACACATATTTAACCACAAAGGGCGCAAAGTATTTGTAAGTAAGGCCAAGAAGCCCAAATATGAAGCCTTTGTGAACTTGTCGAAAGTCTCTATGTGATTACGCAGCTTGTTGAATCAAAGCCAAATTAGTAGCTGTCCATTGGCTTAAAAGCATTCGCCGAAAATACCTGCTCGTGCGCAAATCTGCTGATTTGCTAAAAAGGCACATCGCCGTCTTCGGGTGGAGGCGGGATAGCCGGAGGGATGTTGTTGGTATTGGAGGGCAGACCATCAGGCTGATTGACCTTGCTGCCCAATACCGTCGGAGAGGAGGAAGGTGTCAGTGTACCTGAGCTGAGGGTACTGCCAAAGCTGACCGGCCCGCCGCCGCTGCGGAAGCCTAGGTTTTCAAATTTGGTAAATTTACCCACAAAGCGCAGCGGGATAGTATCTAAGGAGCCGTTACGGTGTTTGGCCACAATCACCTCGCCGATATCCTTGGTGCTGTTACCGCTTTCGTCTTGGGTGATGTCATAGTATTCGGGACGATAAAGGAAGATGACCATATCTGCATCTTGCTCGATACTGCCCGACTCGCGCAAATCCGAGAGCATCGGGCGTTTGTCGCCACCACGTGTTTCGACAGCACGGCTGAGCTGCGAAAGCGCGATTACGGGCACATTCAGCTCCTTGGCCAGCTGTTTGAGAGATCGGGAAATGTAAGCAATTTCTTGTTCACGGTTACCGGCAGTTTTGGTACCTCCGGCGGTCATTAGCTGGAGGTAGTCTACGATAATCATCTGAATATCGTGTTGGGACTTGAGGCGGCGCGCCTTGGCGCGTAGCTCCAATACCGACAGGGCCGGCGTATCGTCTATAAAAATTTTGGCTTGATTGAGGCGTTGGATGCGCGTATGGAGCTGCTGCCACTCGTGGTTTGCCAAAAGTCCTTTTTTGATTTTATCACTTTCTAGCTCCGCCTCTGCAGAGAGTAAGCGGTTGGTGAGCTGTACAGTAGACATCTCCAGCGAGAAAAAAGCTACCGGGCGCTGAAACTCTACCGCTGCATTGCGGGCGACCGACAGTGAGAAGGCCGTTTTACCCATTGCAGGGCGTGCCGCAAGGATAATCAAGTCAGAGGGTTGCCAGCCTGCCGTCAGGCGGTCAAGCTCGGTAAAGCCTGAGGGCACGCCTGTGAGGCCATCGGCAATGTCTTTACGATTTTCGAGGTCTTCGATGGCCTTGCGCAGCGCCGACTGGATATCGGTATAGCTCTTCTGAACATTGTTCTCGGCAATATCAAAGAGCTGCTGTTGGGCATAATCGAGCAAGTCAAATACGTCGCTGCTGTCTTCAAAAGCATTTTTTTGTACTTCGCTCGATACCTTGATTAGGTCACGTTTGATGGATTGCTCCATCACAATACGGGCGTGAAACTCGATGTTGGAGGCTGAGTTTACGGCGGCTGTCAGGCGGGTGATTTGCGCCACACCCCCTACTACATCCAACTTGCTTTCTTTGCGAAGTTGTTGTACAACGGTGAGCATATCGATGGGTTGTGACTCTTGGAAAAGTGTCAGGATTGCACGATAAATCTCTTGGTGTACGGGTTTGTAGAAACTCTCTACTTGGAGTAGGTCGACTACGACATGTATGGCATCTTTTTCAATCATCAAAGCCCCCAAAATAGCCTCTTCCACCTCATTGGCTTGAGGCGGCAGCTTCCCCAACTGGTTGTTGAGGTAGGCCATATTGGCCGTGTTTTTGGGTTTGATGGTGTTTTTCGGATCGGCCATAAGTATCGTACAATTGAGCAAGGCAATAGTTTACAAAGGTACGGCTTTTAGCGCACTCTACGAAGTGAGTAGGAGCGGTGTCTGTCGAAAGCCACTGCAACCCTCAAAAAATCAAGGGGTTAAAAAAAATACTTTACCCACAAAGTTTGTGAGTAAAGTCTGAGGTACCGTTACGTTCGTTGTGTGTTACAAAGATGAGGCCTCGGAGGGCAGCCTATATGCCCTCTGTTTTTTTATGCCAAGATTTACTTGACTTGAGGGTACAGTAGGTTTGATTTTGTTGATACTCAACCTCGTTTTGGTCAGGTATGACAAAGTTTATCTTCACAATACTTACTTCTTTGTGGTCGCATTGGGTATTTTAACCTTGTCGGTGGGTTTGAGCCCCGACAGCACCTCAACAAACAACCCGTCAGAAATGCCGGTTTTGATTAGGCGGCGCTCAAATACTTGGTTTTTGACCTCTACCTCTACAAAGGTACTGCCCTTCTCAATGATGAGCACATTCTCGCTGATAGCCAGCGTTTTTTCGCGTTTGTCGAGCACAATTTCCGCAGTAGCGCTGTACCCGGCCCGCAGGTAATCGCCTTCTTGGAGCACAAGGCGGGCGCGGATATCAAACTTGATGGCGCCCTCCTCTTGTACACCCTTGGGCGAAATATACTCCAATACAGCCTTAAAAACCTTGCCTTCGATAGCCCCGATGGTCAGCATCAATTCCATCCCTTCTTTGATTTTGCCTACTTCCGATTCGTCTATCTTGCCTTCAAACACCAAGCTCTGCATATCGGCTACAGAGGCGATGGTTGTGCCTTCGTTGAAGTTGCTACGCTCTATCACAGAGCTGCCGGCCTTTACGGGCACATCCAACACCACGCCCGTTACAGTAGAGTATACAGAGTTGAGCGCCCCGCCGGAGCGTTGGATAGCCCCCGTTTGGACTAGCTCAAGGTTTTTGCGGGCGGCGGCCATATTTTCTTGCTGTACTTTGAAGTCAAGCAAAAAACGGTTGTACTCTTGCTCCGAGATGACCTGTTGCTCGAAGAGCTTCTTCTGTCGCGCCAATTCGATTTCGGCATTGCGAAAATTGATTGAAGCGGCCTCCATATTGGTGCGGGCGCTGTTGATGCTGATTTGGTCGCTGTTGATGCCCGTAAGGTTGGGTACTAGGCGGATAGAGGCCACTAGCTGCCCCTCGCGGACGGTCTGCCCAGCCTCGATAAGCAGGTCTTGGATGACTCCCGACACCTGCGGCTTGATTTGAATCTCCCTGCGGGGCACAATCGCTCCTGTGGCGACGGTCTTTTTGATGATGGTCGTATCCTTAGGGCTGACTGTCTGGTAGATTACGGGGTCTTTCTTGGATTTGCCATAAAAATATACGCCCAACCAACCTGATAATAAGATGAAGACAAGGCCGAAGCTGCCAAAAATTACTTTTTTCATAACGATAGTCTGTTTTGCTGTTGTGTTTCTCTATTTTTTATTCGGTTTTTTTGAAATAAGGCGGCACTACTCATCTCTGAGCGCCACAATGGGTTGGATGGCGGCGGCCTTTGCCGCAGGCACAAAGCCCGCCAAGGCTCCCGCCAGAATGAGCACCACGGTGGCCGTCAGGGCTACGCCCATATCTACTTCGGGGTTGGCAAAAAAGCCTAGGTCAGCGCCGCTGCTGCTCAAGGCATAGTTGATCAACTCTACCAAGCCTACTCCTGCCATCAGGCCAATATACCCGGCCACAGTCGTAATGACGACCGACTCTTGGATAATGAGGCTGATGATAGACCAAGGGGTAGCGCCAAGCGCCTTACGGATACCAATCTCCTTGGTGCGCTCCCGCACTACGATGAGCATAATATTGCCCACACCAATCACCCCGGCGATGATGGTAAAAATGCTGACAAACCAACTAAAGCCGCGTATGCCCGTAAATAACCCTTGAATTTGCTGGTACTCAAGCTCTACGTTGGCGCTCCCAAAGGCCTTCACATCGTCGGGGGCTACGTGGTGATGCTGCGCCAGCAAGGTCTTGACTTTCTGTTCGACGACGGCGGCAGGGATGCCTGTTTGTGGTACAAAAGCAAACCAAAAAATTCGATTTCCTTGGTTGTATGCCTGCTGCATCGTGGTCAGGGGCATATAAATGGTCTGCTCCTCGCGCATTTTGTTTTCGCCCTTGGCGCTGCTCTTGAACACTCCCACAACTTTGAAGGAGATGCCCGCAATCTTGATATAGCTCCCTAGAGCCTCCTCTCCAGGTTCGAAGAGTAGTTCGCGCACCCGCTCTCCAATGACGATGACCTTGCGGCGCTCGGCCAAATCGCGGGCATTGATAAAACGTCCTTCGGGAATTTCCATCGCCTGCACCTGAATAAAGTCGGGATGGTCGCCGTAGACTTCAAAAGACGCGGTCTTTTTCATCCGACTGATTTCAAAACTGCCTTGCAACATATTTCGTGGTGCCAACACAGCCACTTCGGGTACTTGGTTGCGGATGGCGGCCACATCGTCGTTGGTAAATCGGATAAAGCGCCCTGCTTTGAAGCCTTGGTACTCTTTACCGGTACGTTGCGACCATAAGAATACCGTATTTTTGGCAATGTTGAAGCTTTGCATTACTCCGTTTTCGAGGCCTTTGCCGGCTCCCATCAGCAAGATGAGCATAAAGATTCCCCAAAACACCCCAAAGGCCGTCAGCGCCGTGCGGAGCTTATGCCTTCGGACGGTGGCGTAGATTTCGTTCCATTTATCGAGGTCAAACATAAAGTGTAGGGGTTAGGCGTGAATATTGGCCACCGCTTCTTTGCCATGGCTTTCGATGACTCCATCACGCAGGCGGATGACGCGCTGCGTTTGGGCGGCAATTTCGTTTTCGTGCGTTACAATCACCACGGTCATTCCCTGTTGGTGTACTTCTTTGAAAATATCCATTACCTCTTGGGTAGTTTGGGAATCGAGTGCGCCGGTAGGCTCATCGGCCAAAATCACCTTGGGCTGACTGATAAGCGCCCTTGCAATGGCGACGCGCTGCTTTTGCCCACCCGACATCTCGCTTGGGACGTGGTGTGCCCAATCGCGCAGCCCCACACGCTCCAAATATTCGAGGGCGAGCTGGTTGCGTTTGCGACGGCTTACTTTCTGGTAATAAAGCGGTAGGGCTACGTTTTCCATCGCATTTTTGAAAGAAAGTAGGTTAAATGATTGGAACACAAAGCCCAAAAACTGATTGCGGTAGTAGGCCGCTTTCTTGGCACTGAGGTTTTTCATCAGGGTTTTGTTGAGGTGGTATTCGCCTTGGTCGTAGTCATCAAGGATGCCCAAGATGTTGAGCATTGTAGATTTGCCCGAGCCCGAAGGCCCCATAATCGAGACAAGTTCCCCTTCTTCGATGGTCATATCGATGCCCTTGAGCACGTGGAAGCTTTGTGCCCCCATTTGGTAGTTTTTGTGAATATTGCGGAATGTAATCATCGGGGTAGTATAGTTTATGTGTAGTGAGTAGGTACTTAAAAAAACGGTTGGTAATGCCTCAATCTGCCCGTAGCGCCTCTATTGGCTTCACATTGGCAGCGTGAAGGGCGGGTACTAGTCCGGCCAAGGCTCCGGCAATGACCAAGAGACTAATCGCTCCCAGCGCGACATCAAGGTTTACCTCGGGGTTGTGGAAAAAGGGCATCTCTGCGCCGGTGCTATCTATAAGCCAGCGCATCAGGTCGATGATGCCTACGCCGGCCAGCATTCCGAAGTAGCCCGAAAGCCCAGTGATGAGAACAGACTCCATCAAGATTAGGCTGACGACCGACCAAGGGGTAGCGCCGATGGCCTTGCGCACACCTATCTCACGGGTGCGCTCCTTCACGACGATGAGCATAATATTGCTCACCCCGACAATCCCGGCCATCAGTGTGCCAATACCGACTATCCATACAAAGGTGCGGATACCCCAAAACAAGCCCTGTAGCTGCTGGTACTGCTCTTCGTTATTGTTGATACCGACAGCCTGTTTGTCGGCCACATCGAAGTTGTGTCGTTGAGCGAGCACTGCCCGTATCTCTTCGGCTACTTGCTCAGAAGCATAGCCCTCGCGGATGCCCACCCCGAGCAGTTCTATCTTGTTATTGGGGTTAAATACACGCTGGTAGGTCGTGTAGGGGATATAGACGCGCTCCTCGCGCCGCCCGTCGCCCCCTTGGAGGGTGAAAATCCCCACCACCTTGAAGTATACCCCCTTGATGTCGATATACTGGCCGATGGCTTCGGTACTGTCTCCAAAAATAACGCTGCGGGTGCGTTCCCCAATCACGGCTACCTTTCGGTATTCGCTCAGGTCTTGGCTGTGCAGGCTGCGTCCTTTGACAAAGCGTTCCCCATTGATTGCAAAAAAGAAGGGGTTGGCACCATAGACCTGAAAGGCTGCGTTGCGGTCTTTGTAGTTGATGGTATATTCCCCCGACAAGCGGTTGCGCACCCCCACATAGGCTACCCCGGGTACATCGCGCTCCAAGGCCACCATATCTTGGCTGCTGAAGTAAATGCTGCGTCCGGGCTTGAGGCCTTTGTAGGGCATAGAGGTACGACCATCCCAAAGCCAAACACTTTTGACGTTTTCGTCTCCAAAATCTTTTTCGATGCCGTTTTGCATTCCTTTGCCGGCACCCATCAACAAGACGAGCATAAAAATACCCCAAGCAACGCCAAGTGCCGTCAGGGCAGTGCGCATTTTGTTTTTGTTAATGGTATAGAGGATTTCCTGCCATTTGTCGAGATCAAACATAGGGTCTTTGAGAAATAAGGGCTGTGAAAAATAATGTATAGTTCAATATCTCTTCAAAGACAGTATCAGACAACTAAAGGTTGCAACAGAAAGCTTAAAGAAAGTGAAAAGTTGTTGGAAGATGCAGAAGCAAGCCCTCTATGCAACCTACAAACCTGCTGTAGGACTTGTGATTGTTCTTTGGCACACAAACACGTAATGGCTTTTCTATAAGTATTTCATCCTTCGGGATACTCAGTAATTGACAGGATTAGCCCCCACTTGTTTGAATTTTGGGAAAACATCACCTTATACACCCAATCAAAATTGATTTGGGAGAGTTAAATGTTGAAAATCAAGTAAATAAAATTCTGTCAATCCTCAAATCAAGTACATCTTGTATAAAAATGGCGGCTGCCTAACCTATGCAGCCGCCGTAGATTCGGCAGGAATCGAACCTGCAATCCCCAGATCCTGAGTCCAGTGTCTTTACCAGTTTGACCACGAATCTGTCAAAAATCTTTCCCGGCAAAACCGCACCCACTTATCACTTCAGCTACCTCTTGCTCTACCACTGAGCTACGCCCCTAGGTGTTTATTGGAAAATAGGTAGAGGCGGGTGGATTCGAACCACCGACCTAAGGCAAAAAGCGTGTGCGCTCCATCGGTAAGATGCTAATACTAAAACTACAGAGCGATAGACTATGGCTGAAACACCCGCCGTACCCCTACAGGGACAGCCAAGTGGTTTTTTAGGCTCAGACTAAGGTTAAGACTAGCTCTGCTCTTCAAGCTATAAGCCCGCAGGGGGCTTACAGCAAGTCCTTGTGGATGAAGTCAAACAGTTGCTTGCCCACATTCACCTTTACTACTTCGACATTGTTGGCCTTGGCGCGGGCTACTTTTACAGCCTCTAGGAGCTGCTCAATGCGCTTGACCATCTCGCTTTTTTGCATTGGTGTAAGCTTGCCGGAATAGTAAGTAGTTTCGTATTTACCCACCTGAAAATCAAGGTTTACCAGCTCTGTCTGTGCCGGATGCTTTTCGGTGGCCTCATATTTTACAATCACCTTGGGGCGTTTGATACTGCGGAACTTGACCTCCTCATCGGTTTTAAAAAAGCCCTGCTGTGTGTCAAAATGCCACTTTCGGGTGGTATCGAGCAGCGGAATATTTTTATAAAGGTCGAGTATTTTGTTGAGCTGCGATTCGAGCGCCAGCAAAGTAGTAGCCGAAAAAGCACCAAACTTCACTCCATTTACTTCCAGCTCAGCCTTAGCTACATTGGCCGCATTGGTTTCTTCTTTCGAGATGGTGGCATCGAGGGCAGTGATGATGCTCTGTTGCGTCTCTTCGAGTTGCTGCTTGACAGTCTTGACCATCTCCTTCGTCTCGTCCGGAATCAGCTCAGAATCTTCTTCCATCGACACATACTTCTTGACCAAGCCGTCGAAATAAGAGTCATTTTTGGTGAATATTTTCTTAGCTTCGCCAACGGCCTCGTTGGCCTTATTGCGGCGGTCTTGCTCTACGGCGAGGAGTTCGTGTAGTTTGTTGGCCATAGAAAAATAGGTTTGGTTAGTGAGCAGTTAGGCCCTTATATACGGAAAGTGGCAGCAGTTGGTTATGGATTCTGGCCGAGTTTTATGAAAGGTGCAATCGGTTTTAGCAACAGGCTGTGATGGGTCATGAATGGATTGAGCACAAGCAAAAAAGTCATCCCAAAAAAATCGGGATGACTTTTACTCACGAGGAGCTTGTACATCAAAAACGTGGTTTTTAGAAGTCCATACCTTCATCCATAGGTCCTCCGCTTCTGCGGCGGCGGTCTTGGTCTCTGCTAGCCTTGCCAAACTGGTAAGAGAAGCTCAAGATGACCCGTTGGGTGTTGCGTTTGAATACCCGTGATTGCTCAAAGGTATCGCCAAAAGTACGGAAGCCAAACTCTAGGGTGTTGAACACATCTGTTACTACTAGGCCAAGGGTTCCTTTCTTTTGCATAATCTTGGTTTGTAGGCCTAGGTCTACAAAATAGCGCTCGATGATTTCGCCTTGTGCGATGGCAAATGGTGAGCTATAGTTACCAATAAACTGTAGTCGGAAGTCCTTGGGCAGGGTGAAATTACTAATCAGTCGGGCGTTCCACGAAAGCGTGCTTTGCACCACATCGATGGCATCTACTCCAGTAGCATTGACTTGGTTTTGGAACAAAGAGTAATTGGCATTCATATCCCACCAATCGGCTACCTGCCAAGTACCGACCATCTCTACCCCGGCGGTGTAGGCTGTTCCGGCGTTGAGAGGGCGGAAAGTAGACACGCCAAATTCGTCTACCGTTACGACGCGCTGAATGGCGTTTTCGCGGAATCGGAAGAAGAGCGAGGGGCTGAAAGTGAATTTCTTGCCTATCCAGTTGTAAGTCAACTCTGTAGAATGAATAATTTCGGGGTCGAGGTCGGGGTTACCCGTACGGATATTGAGTGAGTCCGTAATATCGACAAAGGGGTTGAGCCACCAGAAGCCGGGGCGGTTGATGCGTGTAGCGTGGTTGAGGCGGATGGTTTGTGTTTGGGCAATCTGATATCCGATGCGCAAATTGGGGAAGAAATTGAAATATTCTTTGCGAAAGCGGTTATTGTCTGCGTTGGAAAGCCCCTCTACAAAAGTCTGCTCTGCACGGAGGCCTAGGTTGTAGTCCCATTTTTCACTCAGTCTGCCTTTGAAAATAAGGTAGAGGGCGTGTACCTGTTCGTCATAATTGAACCGGTTGGCTACCACAGGGTCCCACACTTGGTCATTGCGGCGGAAATTATCGATACCGGTATTGGTACGGAGATTTCGGATAATGGCTTTGTATCCTGTTTCGAGTGTATGGTTTTTGGCCAAAGGCTGGGTATAGTCGATTTGCGCCGTAGAGAGCGTATAGGGGTCTTGGTTAAGGGTACGTTGCAAGAATGGGTCTTGATTGAGCTGTGCCCCTTCGGCATCTAATAAAAAGGTAGAGATGTCGGTGTTTTCGGTACGGTCGCGCCCTGTCTGGCTGTATGAAGCGCTTAGTTCACGCCCTTTTTGGGTAAAGCGATGGCGGAAAGTGAAGGCAAACTCATACATTGTGCGGTTGTCAATCTCGCGGTTAGTACGCAGATTTTGCTCTGTCAGCGCTTGGTTGGCATCTAGGAAGCGGCTACGCAGCGACTCGTCGTCGTCTCGGTAGTTGAGTGTATATAGCCCCTCAAAGCCAATCCGTGTGCGAGGGGTGAGGTCGTAATCAATGCCTCCCAAAAAGTTATGGCTATAGTCGGTATTGTTAAACTCATTGCGTTGGCTGATGCCGAAGTTGTTTTCGCCAAAAATGCGGCGGTCGGTAGTAGCGAAACCTAGGCGACGGTCGAAGCGGCCATCGTACCCTACAAATACATTGACCTTGTTGCGTTTCATATTGAGGCGTACAGAGCCGCTGTAGAGGTCTTGTGTGCCAGCACTAAGGTTTACGCTGCCATTATTACCGTCGTTCTTGGCTTTTTTGAGGCGGATATTGATGACCCCACCCTCGCCCTCTGCATCATATTTGGCGCTGGCTGTGGGAGATATTTCGATGGTTTCGACAGCACTGGCAGGGATTTGTGCCAAATTGCTCTGCCCCCCAATGCCTCCGGCCAGGCCGGAGTTGCGGCCATCAATTAGTACGTTGACGCTAGTGCCACGCAAGGTTACATTGCCGTCTGCATCAACGACCACGCCGGGCACATTGCGCAACAAATCAAGCACTGTCCCCCCTGCCTGAGCGATGTTGGCATCGGCACGGATGAGTGTCCCCTCAGCAGTATTGATCATCATTTCTTGGCGGGCTTGTACAACCACCTCTTCTAGGCCTACGCTGCTGCTTTTGGCCTGAATAGCGCCCATATCTACCCAATTGCCGCCCTTATATTCTAAAGGAATCTTGGTTTTTTGATAGCCCATCATATTGACCTCTAGGTAATACTGTCCGGGCTTGAGCTGATCTAGTTGAAACTGCCCCTCGATGTTGCTGACAGCCGACTTGACCATAGCAGAGTCCTTGGCTCCATACAAAACCACTACGGCCATTGGCAAGGGCTCTTGGCTCCCCTCTTCAAACAGTTGTCCTTTGACACCCTGCGCGTATACGCCAATATTGCTTAGCCCCAAAAAGCATAAAAACAATATGATGACAGCAGCCTGCTGTGTTGGTTTCTTTTTTGTGTACTGGTGAAAAATACTAAATTGCATACACTTGTTATTCATTGGGTAAATGGAGTCGTTTTATTGCCACAAAATTATACTGCTTAAACAGGTAAACACGCAAATGGATTTGGGTTTTCGCCCAAAGTAACCTTTGACCCCCTAATACGTTTTAATTTCACAACCAACAACAATGTGTATGAGTATCCAGCCTAAAATGTTACATATCTTGCTCTTTTGCCTATTTATTGGCCTTCAGAGCTATGCGCAGGAGAGCCAGTCAGTACAACTAAAAACGACCAGCGGCCAGTTTATCAAGATAAACGACGACGGCAGCCTGACCAGTACCACTGAGCAGGGAACGAGCGCCACACAGCTTGAAATAGTGTTTATCTATGCAGATAAGAATATGGTCGCGCTCAAAACCTCACTCAATAAATACCTCACTGCCGAAGGTGAGGGGAGGGCTCGCGCACACTTTCAGCTGTCGGCCAATGCGGAGGCAGTCGGAGAGTGGCAGACTTTTGAGTTGATAGACCTCGGCAACAAACAGTTTGCCTTCAAAACACACTATGGCACGTATGTACAGGTAGATAATGCTGGTAAAGTCAGTGCCAAGGGTTTTGATACCCAACAAAATGCAAGGTTTGAGCTTGTGGGTTTTTGAAGTATGAAGTATGGCTTTACACTTTTACTCGGACTTTTTGTGGCTAATTATCAAATGATTGTCAACATTGAATGATGTGAATATGAACAACAAGTAAGACTGGTCATTTACTTTTGCCGTCCGAATTTAGGAGTTTGTTTATCCGCTCTTAATCGACACCCAAATGCAGCTCTTTGGCTGCTACATCATTAAAAATGCTCGTCATAGCCCTCCCACGCTTTTAGTCGTGGGCTAAGCCTATCAAAACAGGTGTTCGTTTTAGCGAAACAATTACTACGTAGCGGTACACCAGAAGGCCTTAACATTCGGGAGGCCAACATACTATTGATGGATTAAATCTTACTCACAAACTGAGTATCGCCCAAAAAGAATGTGATAAAGCCCACTATCAGATTGAGTTGCGACGAGCTTCTGACATCATCTATAACGCCGAATATGAGTCCATTCATCAGGGTGGGTATCAACTACTCAAAATCATTAGAAAATGCCGTCTCCTACTCAAAACCAAGGCAGCCAAGGCGAAACCATAGCCATTGATTTTTTGACTCAAAAAGGTTACCGCCTTTTGTCGCGCAATTACCGCTACCGACGTGCAGAGATAGACCTTATTTTTAGCTATCAAGACAAGCTCTTGGTTTTTGTAGAGGTCAAATGGCGCAAAGACAACGGCTACGACCTGCCCGAAGAAACGCTTTCTGATACTCAAATCCAGAATATCTTCCTTGCTGCCGAACACTATCAAGAGGAGCAACAATGGCAAGGCCCTATCCGTTTTGACATTGTGGCGCTACGAAAGCTCCCCCAGCAGCTCGAAATCATCCATTTTGAGGACGCGCTCATCTAATACTTGTATACCACCACCTGCCCTCAAATGATTTATGAAAGCTTATACCGAAGATGGCCTCAGTATTACTATTGCAGACAAAAACGAAATCAAACGTGGTGGGGAGGGCAAAATCCTGACCATCCCCGAAATGCCCGGCCATGTCGCCAAAATCTACCTCGATCCCAACAACAAGCATATGTCCCAAGCGCAAAAAGATGCGCTCAAGGTCTTGGACGCATCTGTGTTTGTGCGTCCGCAGGCATTGATTTATCCTGCCAAAAAATCTTTGGAGATTTTGGGTTTTGTGATGGAGTACCTCTCCAATGACTTTGTACCCTTGGCAGCCTTATTCAACAAAAACTTCTGCGCCAGCTACCAGATTGACCTTCCCAGAAAGCAAAAAATCGCCGAGCAGATGGTCGCAGCCGTGGCCCTCGCACACCGCAACGACATCACTATCGGCGACCTCAGCGGTCTCAACATCCTCGTTACGCCCGACGGTGAGGTGCGTTTTATCGATGTAGACGCATACGAAACACCCATCCATACCCACTCCGGCCTGCTGCTCGACGAAATCCGCGACTATCTCTACCAAGGCCATGTATCGCAAGAAAGCGACTATTTTGCCTTGGCTGTCATCTTGTTCAATCTGTTTACCTACACCCACCCTTTCAAAGGAGTTCATAAACAATACCGCTCTATTGCGGAGCGGATGCTACACAAGATTCCGGTGTTTGCCCAAGACCCCGAGCTGATTACCCCCAAGTGTTTTATGCCTATTGTTGTGCCAGATTTACAGATGCAGTTTGAGCGCATTTTTGTACAAGGGGAGCGTTTCTTACTGTCCCTCAGCAGCCAACCTGCGGTAGTAGCCGCACCATCGATGGCCACTACGCTAGTGTTGAGCCAAGATCGCCTCGTGATGAAGGAATTGTACACCTTAGCCCCCGGTGAGCGCATCGAAGACGCTTATTTTACCGATACTTTGGGCTACCTCAGCACCAACCAGCGCCGCCTCGTATGGGATACCATAGCGCAGGGAAGCCCTCAACGTCGCCACGAAACCAATGCTGACGAATGGGAGGCGATGTATGTTGGCAAGACTAACTGCCTGGCTCGCCGCCACAACCAGCTTTGGATGCCTCAGAGCGGTGGCAAATGGACTCCCATTACCAATTTCCAACTCCACGAAGGAATGCGTACCTGTATGGTAGACTCCGTCTTGGTTTGTGTGGACGAGGAATACTTGCGCTATGTTTTTGTAGATGAATTGCTCCAAACCAATGTACGGGTAGAGCAAGTACCTGTTTTTGGTAAGGGCTTCACACTCCACCCCGGCGGGGTAATGCAACACGTAGGTGGGGTTTCGTATGTGTTTTATCACTCAGGCAAGACACTCTCCAGCTTCAAAGCCGGAGAACGACTCCAGCAGGTCTTTATCAGCGGTACGGTCGGTATTGCGTCCTTTATCCAAACCCTACAACAAGAAACCAGCTTGCGGCACGAGTATTTCAGTATCAATGGTTTGCAGATGCAACTCAGCGGCCAGACCCTCTCCCACCACAAACAAGTAGCTTTCAAGCCTACTCCTCAGGGAGGGTTGGTGTTTGAGCCTGCTGATGACCAGCTCATCATCCGCAGTGCCCAAGACTTCCAAATACTCCAGACGATGGACTGCCGCCTACTGAGCGACCAAACACGTCTTTTTGCCACCCAAAGCGGTATCATCGCCGTAGAGCCGGAGTTTGTTTATGTGCTCAATACCAAATAACAGACCGTGCACGGCCATTGCCTGTGCCTTGTAGGTAACCAAGAATAATAAACAATAGGTGCTTTTATTGCATTTTTTGGAGAAAATTAGCATATTTGAGCTGACTAACCTACATTCTCCATATTAATACCAACGTTTATGAAGCGTTATGACTACATCATTGTCGGGGCTGGCACGGCAGGCTGCATCTTGGCCAACCGCCTAAGCGAAAACCCCAACACACAGGTGCTTTTACTCGAAGCCGGAGGCAAGGACAAACGTAAGGAAATCCATATTCCGGCGGGCTATGGTAAGCTCAACCGCACCGAAGTAGACTGGGCCTACAGCACCGAGCCTCAGGCTCACGTAGACAACCGCCGGATTTACCTCCCCCGTGGCAAAACCCTCGGCGGCTGCAGCTCTACCAATGCGATGATTTACATCCGAGGCAATGCCCAAGACTACGACGACTGGGCCAAGGCTGGCAACCCCGGCTGGCGCTATGAAGAAGTGCTGCCGTATTTTCTCAAATCAGAGCATAACGAGCAGTTTAGCAATGCCTACCACCAACAGGGCGGTCTACTCAATGTAACACACCAGGCCTACCAAAGTCCTCTTTTGGAGAGTTTCTTACAAGCACATCGCGAGCTAGGCTATCCAGTGGTAGAGGATGTCAATGGAGCAGACCAAGAGGGAGCCACTCGGGCGCAGTTTACAGTCAAAAACGGGCAAAGATTCAGCGCCGCAAGGGCCTTCCTCAAGCCGGCGATGAGCCGCCCCAATCTGACTGTCATCACACACGCCCTGAGCGAGCGGATTGTTTTTGATGGCAAACGCGCCATTGGTATCGTATACCTCGACAAGCGCGGTCAGCGCCAAGAGGTACAGGCTTCGCAAGAAATCCTTCTGGCGGCAGGGAGCTTCAACTCGCCTCAGCTGCTGATGCGCTCTGGTGTAGGCAACCCTGCTGAGCTGCGCCCCCACGGCATTGTCAGTATCCACGACCTTCCTGGTGTTGGCCAAAATCTCCAAGACCACTTGCTGGTCGTCGTCGGCTGTTTGTCTAACCAAAAAAACACGCTTAACTCCGCCGAGACCATCGGCAACCTGTTCAAGTACCTGATTTGGAAACGAGGCCCTTTTGCGGCCAGCCCTCTGGAGTCGGTTTCTTTTCTGAAAAGCAATCCTGAGCTTGCCATCCCCGATATGCAGATGCACTGGGCTCCGGTGCAGGCCGGCACATCGGATTATGACCCCAGCATAGACTTCTATAACCCCGATACCTATCCTAAGATTGACGGCTTTTCTATCTTGCCCACCTTGCTCAAGCCCAAAAGCCGTGGCTATGTGGGTTTGCGCTCAGCTAACCCCTTGGATGCACCGCTGATTCAGCCCAACTTCCTCAGTGCAGAAGAGGATATGGAAACCTTGCTCGCAGCCACCAAAGTTGCGCAACGCCTACTGCTCTCCAATGCATTTGCCCATACCCGAAAAGAGATGCACTATCCGCCACTACCACACAACGACGACAAACTGCGTACACACATCCGCAAAACCCTCGAAACGGTATACCATCCTGTGGGTACTTGTAAGATGGGTACTGACGAAATGGCCGTAGTCGATGCCGAGCTGCGCGTACACGGTTTGGAAGGTCTTCGGGTTGTGGATGCGTCAATTATGCCCGAAATCACCAATGGCAACACCAATGCTCCTGTAATGATGATTGCCGAAAAGGCCGCTGATATGATTCTGGGTAAGGTTTCTAGCCTCAAAACCACTGCTGCCTACGGGAATTAGATAAGGAACCACGCCACTGGGCATTTTCAAGCTCCACAGCTCAAACTGTGGGTTAAGTGTTATTTTACCCCCAAATGAGACCCCAACTTATCTCGGAGCTCCGGCTTCGAGATACTTTTCCAAAAATCTCCGAAAGCCTACTGTTTTATTTCAAAAACCCACGTTGAAGTTTGGAGTGTTGTTCCAACCTAGGGCTGAGCCAGAGATACAACAACCAAGTCAGGCCAGTACCTAGTACAGCGCCGGCATAGGTGTCTTCAAAAAAATGCTGTGCTAGGTATACCCGCGAAATAGACGCTAGCAAGGCTATTACAAATAGCAGCCCTCCTACCCAGGGTTTTTTACTAAAAATAGCCAATAACAAGCATACCGAAAAAGCGGTGGTAGAGTGCCCCGATGGGAAGCTATTGTAGGCGTGGACTTCTACCCCGGGCACATAATGAATCCATTGGTCTGTCCCAAAAAAAGCCTTAGGACGGAGAGCATCCGGAAACACAAAGCGTTTGAGCAACTGAGCTGCCAACGAGTTTAGAGCCAACGCAATCACCAGTATCAGCCCACGCCCATAATGAAACGCTAAAAATATAAGCGCGACAAGGCCATAAAAAATTCCATCACCTATCCAGGTCGCATATTTAAAAAATATATCTAATAGTGGCGTATGTGCTCCATTCAGCCACAAAACCATCTCTCCTTTGAGGGCATTGCCCAGCCATATCCCACCAGAGATGAGGTACACGAGCAAAAATGTAAAAAACAAATAGTTTTGGATGAGCGTTTGGCGGAGGGTTTGAAGCATAATCGATTTGACTTGAGGACAATGTGTGTTACTGTGGCAAAACTACAAAAAAAGCGCTAGGAATAAAGGTCCTAGCGCTTTTCGGAAGCAGCGACACTAGGCCGTCCCATAGTGTTACTGCTTTTTGGTGGATTTAGCTCAGCCCTTCTACCTCGCCATCGACGATGTCGATGTGTAAGGCTTGTGGATTCTTGGGTAACCCCGGCATACGCATGATATCCCCACAAACGGCGACAATAAAGCCTGCCCCACTGTTGATGACGAGGGAGGCTACAGGCAGCTCAAAATCAGTCGCTACGCCCAAAGCTGCGGCATCGGCGGAGAAGGAGTACTGTGTTTTGGCAATGCAGACGGGCAGGTGGTCGAGGCCGAGCTGGCTGATGCGCTTGAGCATCTGCTGGGCTTTGGGGGCAAAGCTGACCGAGCGGGCGCCGTATACTTGCGTGGCTACTTTGTTGATTTTGGTGGCGATGTCGTCGCTATCGGCATAGCTGAAGCGTATGGGGTCAGCGGATTGTTGGGCGATGGTGTCTACCACGGCCTGCGCCAAGGCTTCGGCTCCGGCACCTCCGTGGGTAAAACTGTTGTTGCGGGCAAAGCGTACTCCTTGACGCGCTACGTGTTGCTGTACCATTTGCATCTCGGCTTCTGTGTCGAAGTGGTATTGGTTGAACGCCACTACGACCGACTGCCCGAAAGCCTTCATATTTTGAATGTGTTTGTCGAGGTTGGCCAAGCCTCTTTGTAGGCCTTCGGGGTGAGGCTGCTTAATGTCGGCTTCGGGTACGCCGCCGTGCAGTTTGAGGGCTTGCGAGGTAACCACAAT
This sequence comes from Eisenibacter elegans DSM 3317, assembly GCF_000430505.1. NCBI lineage: Bacteria > Pseudomonadati > Bacteroidota > Cytophagia > Cytophagales > Microscillaceae > Eisenibacter > Eisenibacter elegans. The sequence goes on from NZ_AUMD01000022.1 coordinate 29,328, forward strand.
CACCGTGGCCTTGGGGGCGATACCCGCCGTACGGCATTTGATATTGAAGAATTTTTCAGCCCCCAAATCAGCGCCAAAGCCTGCTTCTGTTACTACATAATCGGCATAGCTGAGCGCCATCTTGGTGGCCAGTACAGAGTTGCAGCCGTGGGCGATGTTGGCAAAAGGTCCTCCGTGGACGATGGCGGGAGTGTTTTCGGTAGTCTGCACGAGGTTGGGCTGGAGTGCGTCTTTGAGCAGTACGGTAACAGCGCCGGCAAAGCCAAGGTCGCCCACAAACACCGGGGTATTGTCTGCCCGATAGCCCAAGAGAATGCGGGAGATGCGCGCCTTCAAATCGTCGAGGTCGGTGGCGAGACAAAGGATGGCCATAATCTCCGAAGCGGGCGTGATGTCAAAACCTGTTTCGGTAGGGATGCCGTGTGCACCACCGCCCAAGCCCGTAACGATGTTGCGCAGGGAGCGATCGTTTACATCCAGGACTCGCTTCCAGAGTACTTGTTTGAGCTGCTCGGGTGTACCTCGGTGTTGGTATTGATAATTGTCGAGCAGGGCGGCAATCATATTGTTGGCCGCTGTGATGGCGTGAAAATCTCCGGTGAAGTGTAAGTTGATGTTTTCCATCGGCAGTACCTGTGCATACCCTCCTCCAGCGGCGCCGCCCTTCATTCCGAAGCAAGGGCCTAGTGAAGGCTCACGCAGCGCCACGATGGCTTTTTTGCCCAAGCGAGCCAGTCCCAAGCCCAGGCCTACCGAAGTGGTAGTCTTGCCGATACCAGCCTTGGTAGGTGTAATGGCCGTTACAAGGATAAGATGCGCTTTTTGGGCGGCCTGCGGCCTTAATGCCTCCAGCGGTACTTTGGCCATATAGCGCCCATAGGGGATGAGCGTGTCTTCTCCGAGCCCCAACTGAGCTCCAATGGTTTGGATATTTTGCAGTGGCGTTTCGCGTGCGATTTGAATGTCTGATTTCATATCGAGAGTTTGTATGTATTGTGTTGTAAGTATTGCAGAGCCGCATCTCTACTGAAGGCTCCAAGGTACAATATTTTCGGCAACATCCGTATTTTAAGCCTGCTTCATAACCTTTTTCGCACACGCGGGGTTACACTCCCAGTACTACTAAACCACTCATTATCAGAAATATGTCGAGTATCGAAAAAACCTACCAATGGCTGCTCTCGGAGCATACCAAACACCGAAGCGAGGCAATCATCCTGGTGATTGCCATCGTTAGTTTTTTGCTCCATTTGGCGTTGATTTACCTCTTGGAGTTTGGCATTGTCAAACTATCCCACGTACCAGCACTATTGCGCAGCCCCATAGCCGCTATCTATACTCCGTTTTCGTTTATCTTGGTGTATGAAGTATACTTGTTGGTGTATTACCTGCCCAAATCTATCACGGTGTATATCGGCAAACAATACGAAATCATCACCCTTATCATCATCCGGCGTTTGTTCAAGGATTTGGCGGGGCTGAAGCTCTCCACCGATTGGTTTGCTGTAAAGGAGGATTTACAGTTTACTTATGATTTGCTTACCGCCCTTGTCTTGTTTTATGCTATTTACCTCTTCCACGCTAATATTGCCAGTAAACCTGCTGATATTCAAAAAGTAATCCCTACACCGGTAGCGCGGTTCATCTGGTTCAAGCAGTTGGTTGCCGTTTGTTTAGTACCGGTTTTGGTTGCTATGGCGGTGTATGCCTTTGTCAACTGGGCGATGGGTGTGTGGGTATCAAGCCAAGACCTAGATACTTCGTTCAAGAACCTGAATAGTATCTTCTTCGAAGAGTTTTTTACGCTGCTGATTATTGTGGATGTGCTGTTGTTGCTTTTCTCTTTCTTCTACACCAACACTTTTCATAAGGTAATTCGCAACTCCGGCTTTATCATTTCTACTATTTTGCTGCGGATATCGTTTTCGGTAGAGGGGCTGATAAACAACCTGTTGATTGTCTCGGCGATTCTTTTTGGGTTGCTGATGGTCGTCATTCATAATCAATATGAGCGCCTGCATCAAAAAAACACTGCGCTGATGGATGTTTCTTGAAGGTAACATAATATATATTCCACAGCTGCTAACGGCTAATAAGGAATCATTTTTGCGCATCAAAATCATCATTAGCCATAGTTTAAATAACTTATGAACCACTCCTCCCTCACACTCTGTCTCGTTGAAGCACATACACTCCCAGCGGCTGTTCGCCAAGAGTGGCGTGGTGTAATGGTATACGATATGTATCACTACCAAGCCCATACAGCGTACTGGCTATTAGGGTTGAGTGTTTTTTTGGACTCTTGGTGTTGGTGTTTGTCGGTTGGTCGGAGTATGAGGACATCATGGCCAATAAAATGCGTCTGGGGAGTTTGTTGGTCGTGATGGGGGGGCTGATAGGGTTGGCCGGGCTTTCGTGGTGGGGTTATCGGTACTTTGATACCCCTCAGACAAGCGATAAGGCAACAACACCGCCAAGAAGGACGCACAACAGAGGCTAAGTTGGTATATCTAGACGCGTTTGTGCGGGATGGCCGCCACAAAAGTACGACTACCTACACGGGTTATTATCACCTGAAAGAAGGAACTTGCTTGATTAAAGCGCCTCTACACGGGCCGTACAAAAAATACCGAAACACCACTGGTCAAGGTAGACCCGTCCGCAATACTCCCGCCTACAACAGGAGGCTAGGTACTCTGCGAAGCTACACTGGCGTAAGCAGCTTCAGGACAGCGTTCAGTAGCCCCCGCGCAAGGAGCTACTGATGATGCTCTAAAGGTTCTAATCAAAATGGCTGGAGCTTTGCCCAACTGACATTTTTACTCAGGTGTTGTTGCATTATCTGCCTCCAAACTTCGCTGCAATAGCAGATAGCCAATCACACCGGCAACAAGGGAGGCCAGCAAAATACCTACCTTGGCTTGTAAGATGTATGCTTCATTGCTAAAGGCCAAGGTAGTGATAAACAGCGACATCGTAAAGCCAATAGCTGCCAGAAAAGATGTAGCAACGATACTGACAAAGCTGATTTCTTCGGGCAATACTACAAGTTTGGTCTTGATACCCAAATATACTGCTCCCGAAATCCCAATAACCTTTCCCAACAATAGACCCAAGATAATTCCCAAGGTAACAGGGCTAGCCAAGGTGCTCAGGACATCGCCCGAAAAAGACACTCCCGCATTGGCAAAGGCAAAAATAGGCATTACCACGAACGCTACCAATGGGTGCATCCCGTGTTCGAGCTTTTGGAGAGGAGGAATAACACCCTTGGTAACATACTGAATCTTGTCTAGGTTTTTTTGCTCTTCATAGCTCAATAAGCCTTGATGGGCTTCATCGTCAAATTTTTTGTCAAAGGTGTGCAACAAAAACCTGATTTTGCGCACATACAGTGGCTTAGAAATTTTGACATTAGCCGGAATGGTAAAGGCTGCCAATACGGCTGCAATGGTGGCGTGTACGCCCGAAAGCAGGAAGGCTGTCCACAGGCCAACAATCCCCAAAGCGCCATAAAACACCGCATTGCGTACGCCCAACACATTGCCCAAAATCATAAGGCTAAGGAAAACAGCGCCGATACCAAGGCTGAACAACGAGATTTTGGAAGTATAGAAGAGCGCAATCACGAGTACTGCGCCCAAGTCGTCGATGATGGCCAAGGCAGTCAGGAATACCTTGAGCGAAAGAGGCACTCTATCGCCCAACAAATACAGCACTCCCAGCGCAAAGGCAATATCGGTAGCCATAGGGATACCCCAACCATTGGCTGCTTCGATACTCGCATCTTGGTTGAGTGTCCAGTAAATCAGGGCTGGCAACAAAAACCCACCCAAACCCGCCACTACCGGCAAGATGGCCTTGCGTGGGTCAGCCAGCTCACCGGCAATGATTTCGCGCTTCAGTTCCAAGCCCACCACAAAGAAAAACATCGACATCAGCCCATCGTTAATCCAAAGCTGCAAAGGCTTGTTGATTTCAAAACTACCTATTCCTATCCTGAACTTTGTCTGCCAAAGTTGCTCAAACTCAAGCGACCAAGGTGAGTTAGAGAGTATCAATGCCAGCGCTGCCGAAATAAACAATACGATGCCGCTCGATGTAGATTGGCTCATAAAATTACCTACCGGCTTGAGTACCCATTTCTCTACAGGAGTAGTTTCTAGTTGATTCATTATACTTCAAGAATAGTTTTAAAATTGAAAAATGCACCTTCTCTATCCCAAAGATAGGGCATATAAGGTGGCCTTCAAAATAAAACCAGTCAAAGCCAAAGATTGTTTGGTATTCGCAGCCCCTGTTTTAGACTGCTACCTCGGCCTTGATAGCCGGATGTGGGTCGTAGCTCTCAAGGCTGAAATCGTGGTAGTCGAAGGCGAAAAGGTCTTCAATGTCAGGGTTGAGGCGCATTGTAGGCAAGAGCCTAGGACTGCGGCTCAGTTGGAGCTGGGCTTGGGCTAGGTGATTGGTGTAGAGGTGTGTGTCGCCGCCTGTCCATATAAATTCGCCCGGAGCCAAGCCACAGACCTGCGCCACCATCAGGGTCAGGAGCGCGTAGGAGGCAATGTTGAAGGGCACTCCCAAGAATACATCGGCACTGCGCTGGTAGAGTTGGCAGGAGAGCTTGCCCTCGGCCACATAAAACTGAAACAAGGCGTGGCAGGGGGGCAGCTTCATCGCGCTTACTTCGCCTACATTCCAAGCGCTAACAATCATCCGGCGGGAGTCGGGTGTTTGTTTGATTTGGCGCAAGACCTCGGCAATTTGGTCTATCTTACGCCCATCGGCGGCAGCCCACGAGCGCCACTGCGCCCCATAGACAGGGCCAAGCTCGCCCTGCTCATCGGCCCACTCGTCCCAAATGGATACCCCGTTTTCTTGCAGATAGCGCACATTGGTGTCGCCTTTCAGAAACCAGAGCAGCTCATAAATGATTGATTTGAGGTGTACCCGCTTGGTGGTCAGCAAAGGAAAGCCTAGGCTGAGGTCATGGCGCATTTGGTAGCCAAAGGTGCTGTAGGTACCGATGCCGGTGCGGTCGCCCTTGGGCGTTCCCTTGTCGAGTAGGTGCTGTAAGAGCGCTAGGTATTGGGTTTCGATATTATAAAGCATACGCGTGGGGATAGTCAGTCAAAAGTAATCGCTCCGCAAAAGTAGGGATTGTTGTGGTTTTTGTGGAGAAAATATTGTGGGGATTTTGGGGAAGGTTGTGCCAAACACTTCAGAAACCCCATAGCTCAATCTGTAAGCCAACGCCACAAAAGCGCCATTTTTATATCAAAAAAGCACTCTAGGTTACCCGAAGCGCCATCTTTGGAGCTACTACGTTGAAAGTGGCCGATGGGTCATCAATGATTCTAATGTCTTTCCCACTTCGGACTAGGCAGGGAGATGCCAGATAAAAACAATATCATTCTTTTAGTTTTTTGATATTTTTATTCGTTGATAATGACTTTGTCTGACTGATAGCGGTTTGATTGAGTTTTGTTAATCTTTCGGATTGTGGCAAGCCCATTTTAATAAATTCCGCATTCAGACTCTCTAAATTGGCTAAGACCAAAAGCTGCTCTATAGTGGCATAGTCTCTAATATTTCCATCTGATTCTGGGTTTTCTTCTCGCCATTGTTTAGCGGTCTTTCCAAATAGGGCAACATTCAATACATCGGCTTCGCTAGCATAAATAATACTAGTTTGCTCTTTATTTAATTTTTTTGGAACAATACTTTCTTTGATAGCATCGGTATGAATGCGGTAATTGATTTTAGTCAAGGTTCGGTTGAGATCCCAGTTGAGCTTGAGACGTTCGTTTTCTTCGTCGTTGAGCCGTCTAAACTCTTTGATGAGATAAACCTTAAACTCAGGACTAATCCACATTCCGAATTCAAAAGCAATATCAGCGTGTGCATATGTGCCGCCGTATCTGCCTGCAGTAGCCTTTAACCCTATAGATGAGTATTTTTTAATAGCATATTTTATTATAATGAAACACTGAAAATCGCTAATTTATTTAATAATACTTAATCTTGAAAAGGGTAAAACCGCATAGATATAATCCAAAATATCTACCGGAGCAAAGGTGTTGGCCTTGGCTTGTTTGTCGGGGGTGAAGGTTAGACCGATGCGTGCGGCTAGTTGTTGTACAGTGGCAGGGCTAAGGTTGGGGCGTGGTCGCGTGTCGTCTTCAAAAAGCCCTTGGGCAACAGGAGGGGCAAAAGCGGCCAAACGCCGTTCGAGCTGCTCTGCACGAGAGTGCGAAGGATGCTAGCGCAATCGATGCCCGACCCGAAGGGCAAGCCCAAAAAATCGTCCAACTTTTGTAGTGTTAGGACACCGCCGGGGTTTCGCCGGAAGTGGTCAGTTGGAGCTTGACCAACTGGCTGTAGAGGCCTTCTGGCAGGTCTACCAACTCTTGGTGGCTGCCGGCTTCGGCGATGCGTCCGTCGTTGATGACATAGATGGTATCTACTTGGCGGATGGTCGAGAGGCGGTGGGCGATGATGAGGGTGGTGCGGTTTCGCATCAGGTTTTCGAGGGCCTCTTGCACGAGTTTTTCGGAGGCCGAATCGAGGGCGCTCGTGGCTTCGTCGAGGATGAGGATGGCCGGGTTCTTGAGCAGGGCTCGGGCGATGGCGATGCGTTGGCGTTGGCCACCGGAGAGCTTTACGCCACGCTCCCCTACGAGGGTCTCCAGTCCTTCGGGGAAGGTACTGATAAACTCCCAGGCATTGGCCTGACGGGCGGCAGCGATGATTTCCTCTTCGCTGGCTTCGGGCTTGCCATAGGCGATGTTCTCGCGGATGCTACCGCCAAAGAGGAGTACTTCCTGCGGTACAATGCCGATGTTGTGGCGCAAGTGGCTGATGTCGTATTGGTCGAGGGGGCGGCCATCGACCAGTACCGTCCCTTGGGCGGGGTCATAATAGCGCGAAATGAGCTGCGCAATTGTCGATTTGCCTGCGCCGCTATGCCCTACAAGGGCTATTTTTTTACCGGCTTCTACCCATAGCGACACGCCCTTGAGGACGGTGATGTCGGGACGGGTGGGGTATTGAAACACCACATCGCGCAGCTCTATCTCGCCGCGCAGGGCGGGTTGGGCTTTGGCCGTGTTGACGGCCATAGGCTGCACTTCGGACTGCTCATCGAGGATATCCAGAATGCGCTCCGAAGCCCCTACGGTGCGCTGTACTTGGGCATAAAGCTCACCCATACCACCGACAGCCCCCCCGATAAAGGCGGTATAGATGATAAACGAAGTCAGTTCGCCAACCGTAATCATCTCTTGTGCTACCATCCAAGTGCCATACCACAGCACCAAAACAATAGCCCCAAAGAGGGCAAAAATCACAAACGACACAAAAATACCACGCAGCCGACCTGCTTGTACGGCGCGTAAGAGCACGGTATGGAGGGATTTCTCGTAGCGCCCTAGTTCAAAGCCTTCGTTGGTGAAGGACTTGACGGCTTGGATGGATTGCAGCGTTTCTTCGACTACTACATTGGCTTCGGCCAGTGCGTCTTGGGTCTGTTTGGAGAGCTTGCGGATGTATCGCCCAAAGACCATCGCCGCAATAATGAGCACCGGGAAGGTCGCCACCATCAGCAGGGTCAGGCGGGTAGAAGTCAGCAACAAGACGCTTACCCCTATTACGAGGGTAGCCACCTGTCTGAAAAGCTCGGCCAAGGTAAACGAAAATACATCTTGGAGTTGGCTCACATCGGAAGTAAGGCGGCTGATAAGCTCGCCCACACGGCGCTGCTCAAAAAAGCGCAGGGGCAGGCCAATCATCTTTTCGTACAAGCTCCGGCGGATGTCACGCATGGCACTCTCCGTAACCTTGACAAAAAGCATAATCCTGAAAAAAGAAAACACCGCCTGCAACAACAAAATACCAATCAGCAGCAGCGCTATCTGATTGATAGAGAGATTGATTTTGCCCATTGCCGCATCGAGCAGCTGCCCGGCAAAGTAGGGGAAGGTGAGGGTAGTGAGGGTAGAAAACACCAAGAACACAAGACCCAACGCAAAAGGCCATCGGTAGGGCCACATAAATCGAAATACACGTAGGGCTTTTTGTAAATCCTGGCGGCTGAGTTTGCGGCCCTTGTCAGGATGTTCTTCTGTTTGTTTGGATTGGGTCTGAGGCATAATATCTGTCTAAAAACAAAAAAGCAACGGAACGTTTAGCGTCCTAACTGCCTGTGAGAGAATTTGGTTATGAGAACAGCACGATTACACCGCGCTTTGTGGGGGTATTGACTAAAACCTCACCCGGTCTTTGAGTTGGTCTTTGACTGCATTGGGAGGGTAATTGAGTACCACCACCTTGCCAGCTATCTGCGCCAGCAGGGGTTTGAGTATTTTGTCGGCATTTTGGATGGTCATCTCGGTAATGTTGGCCTGATAGGCCAGCCGGGCTATTTCTTTCTCGGCAGCTTTGAAGGCCTTGTCAATCAGTTGGGCATCATTAAAATAGGTGTTCTTGGTGTCGTAGATTTTGGAGTCCTGATGGTTGATTTTGTAATAACAAAGCTCTGGGGCAGGCATAGTCAAGAAGAGTGTGTCTTGCGTATCGAGCAAGTGCTGGGGCTTTATCTGTGCCAAATCGATACAACCTACGGCCTCCCCGCTGACGATGAGCATCACCTTGCTGTCCGGAAACCAGTTGTACTTGACCTTGTGCTCTACCACATCCTTGAATTTGTACTTCACCAGCTCTACCTTGCCTAGGGCTTCGATTTCTTCCAAAACAGAGCGGTGCGTTGTTACCTCTTCGGTCTTCAATCCGCCAAAAAGTGAGCCTCTGAGTCCTTCCCAGGCCAACCCTCCCACCAATACGGCCACCAATACCAAGGCTACAATGATGATGCTGCGTGTCATAAAATTTCTTTAATTTTGGTCTAACCCTCCGCCTCTGCCAACAGATTGCAAAGGTAGTAAGTTTGAAAGTAAAAACAGCACTGCCTTGGGTTGAGTTTGGGTTAGTGGCTTTAAATTTGGCTCTCCACCCATACTATTAGGTATTTTTGATTTTTGTCGTTGTTGTGCCCGTTGAGCTAGGCTATATCCAATCGACATTTTTCAAATCCTACAATTAAAACTGTGGGCTAAGGCTGTGTCCCCACTGCCATAAATCAAGCCAACTACGCGCTAGGTCATACCCAACCTACACAGGCTGAAGTATACACTACGCCTTACACCTTCTTATAAAAACAGCTAAGGCAAAAAATCTTATGCTTTTTTAACAGATAACCCCTATATTGTGCACGTAACTATCGTCGGATACCCTTATGGAGCATATGATTTATTCGCAGCAAGTTCTCAGAAGCCCCTCGCTTTGGGACAAAATGCTAGGTAAAAAAATCAAGAGCAATGCGGTTATAGAACTAAATAACCTTTTGGCTACCAAAGACTTACTAGACATTAGCCTTGAAGAAGTACAGGCTATTTCGGCCAGTTATGAGGTCAATTTCAGTACCGAATTTCAGGACGAAATCAAGGGTTTCTATCGCCAATACCTCCATAGTTGCCTCGACGACAAGTACCTCTCTCAAGAAGAGTTGCGCGACTTGCGCCACCTCAAGTACATTCTTGGCCTTAATGACAAGACTGTCAACCAAATACACGAAGAACTGGCAGGTCAGATTTATAAAAACGAAGTCGAAAAGCTACTCCAAGACCACCGCATCGACGACCGTGAGCGCGCCTTCATCCAACAACTCCAAAATGACCTCAAGCTCCCCGATGAAATTGCTGAGCGCATCTACAGCACAAGCAGCCGCCAATTGGTAGAACAGTTTATACACGATGCCATCGAAGACAAGCTGCTCTCCCCCGAAGAAGAACAGGAGCTACAAAGCATCGCCCAGAACCTCAATGCCACCATACACCTCAGCAAGGCCAACCGCTCGGCGCTCGAAAAATACAAGCTCTTCTGGCAAATTGAAAATGGCGAAATGCCCGAAATAGACCATCAGTTGCCCCTGCCCAAGAAAGAAAAAGTCTACTTTCAGAGCCGTATCCGCTGGTATGAGGAAAAGAACGTGGGCAACCAAACCATTTTCAACCGCGCAGCCCTACATCTAAAAATCAATAAGGGAGAGTACTGGCGCAATATTGAGCAAAACCCCACCTTCAGCCCCGATGCTGATTGGGAAATGGTAGATGAAGGGATGCTTTACCTGACCAACAAGCGCATTATGTTTGAGGGTAATAGCGAAAAAAGAGTGTTGTTGCTCAGCCGTTTGTTCGATTTTACAGTCTATAACAATGGCCTAACTCTTGACAAAGAACAAGGACACAAGGATGTTTTTGTAGAAATCAGCCACAACGCCGACATTTTCGGGATGTTGTTGGGCAAGTCTATCATTATGCTCTAGCCCTCCTCTTCTTCGGGAGCTGTTTCTTCTAGTGCTATTGTAGGCAGGTGAATGCGGTATCGTACCGCTAAAAGGCGGATTAAAATCACCACGGCAATCGTCAGGCACATATTGAGCGTATTCTCGACTTGGAGCGCATCCAACAACAAAAATAAAACCGCCCCAGCCACACAGGCCGTTGCATATAGTTCTCGATGGAAAATAAGCGGTAAATCATTGCATAGTGTATCGCGCAGTACCCCACCCACTGTGGCCGAAACCATCCCCATAATGATGGCAATAACGGGCGTAACCCCAATCATCAGCGCCTTTTGCATCCCCAAAATAGTAAAAAAGCCAATGCCGATACTGTCAAACAAAAACAAGGTTTTCTTCAGTGGGGCTATGTATTGCTTGTAAATCAAGGTCAACCATACGCCTAGCAAGATTATAGCAAAATACCGGACATCTTCCACCCACACTACCGGATGAATCCCGAGAATGATGTCGCGGGTAGTGCCCCCTCCTACTGCCGTTACAAAGGCCACAAACAAAACACCGAAAGAATCAAGCCGTTGTTTGTTGGCAGCCGAAAGCGTTCCGCTGACCGCAAAAACAAAAGTACCAGCAAGGTCTATAATTTGTAAAAAATTCATATATCAAGATTTTTCTGACATTGACTGGCTTACCAATATGGCTGCCCTAGGCAGATATTGTGGTAATAAAGTTAAAAACTGTTCATATTTACCCCAATCACAACTACTTAGCTCTACATAGCTTTTCTGCTCCTCAGGGAAGGTATGAATAGCCAAATGACTTTCGGCTAACAACCAAATACAGGTATAGCCCTGAGGCTCGAAGTGGTGCTCCATGTGATTCAATACCTGAAAATCAGCCGCCAATAACAGCTTTTCAAACAACGGTTGAAGCGTAGTAGGCGTGGTTTCACTTATCCACCAATGATGATTATAAATAACAGCTTTCATGTATTTTCCAAAATTGAGTCAAGCCAAAACAACAGAAGCTCGACACAGATGTACAAGTTTTGAGGATTTTTTCAAATAAACAAAGATTTTATCTAAAAGCTCTCATCGGCCAACAAAGCTTGGCGCTTTGGTGTTAGGAGAATATCAAGTCAAATTTGGAGTTATGCCCACAAAAGACTAATTTGGTAGCCTATTACACAAAAACTTGTATCCCTCAAAACTCGTATACCAATCCAACAAACTTACACGATAACCTTTTGATAGGAGGGGGTTCTCCCTCTCTCTAACGACAACAAAAAAAACTATGACACACGCTACGCTTACTGACCAATCCATAACGCACAGCACCAAGCAGGACTTATTTGAATCACCTGATTTCTACGACATCGATGACCTGCTCACCGAAGAACACAAGATGATTCGCCAAGCCGTGCGTGATTTTGTGAAAAAAGAAATCTCCCCTATCATCGAAAGCTGCGCACAGCAGGCTATTTTCCCTAAAGACATCGTCCGCAAATTTGGCGACATCGGTGCATTTGGTCCTACTATCCCTACCGAATACAACCCCAACGGCGGGCTAGATTACATCTCTTATGGCCTGATGATGCAAGAAATAGAGCGTGGCGACTCCGGAATGCGTTCTACGGCCTCTGTGCAGGGTTCGTTGGTGATGTTCCCCATCTATCAATATGGTAGCGAGGCGCAACGCCAAAAATATTTGCCCAAGCTCGCCTCGGGTGAATATTTGGGCTGCTTTGGCCTCACTGAGCCAGACCATGGCTCCAACCCCGGCGGGATGACAACCAACTTCCGCGATGCCGGGGACCACTATCTCCTCAATGGTAGCAAGATGTGGATTTCTAACTCCCCCTATGCTGACGTGGCCGTAGTCTGGGCCAAAAACGAAGCAGGGCGCATCCACGGCCTGATTGTAGAACGAGGGATGGAGGGTTTTAGCGCCCCCGAAATACACCAAAAATGGTCGCTGCGTGCCAGTATCACCGGCGAACTGGTTTTTGACAATGTCAAAGTCCCTAAAGAAAATCTACTCCCGGGTATCTCGGGCTTACGTGGGCCGCTTAGCTGCCTCGACAGCGCCCGCTATGGCATTGCTTGGGGCGCACTGGGCGCAGCGATGGACTGCTATGATACCGCCCGGCGTTATGCTGCCGAAAGGGAGCAGTTTGGCAAACCTATCGCCGGCTTCCAGCTGATTCAGAAAAAGCTGGCCGAAATGCTGACCGAAATTACCAAGGCGCAGCTGGTCTGCTGGCGCTTGGGCAAGCTCAAAAACGAAGGTAAAGCTACTACCGCCCAAATCTCCTTGGCCAAACGAAATAATGTCGAAATCGCACTCCACATTGCACGGGAGGCTCGACAAATATTAGGCGGAATGGGCATCACAGGCGAATACCCCATTATGCGCCATATGATGAACTTAGAGTCTGTAGTTACTTACGAAGGCACACACGACATCCACTTGCTCATACTCGGGCACGATATCACCGGTATACAAGCATTTCGGTAAGCCTCCGGCTTGTGCTCAATAAGAGCACAAGCCCTTCCCTGTGAACGCTAGCTTGGCAGACATTCTCTATTTTCATTTTTGGATACACCTATGGCCGATATTTCGCCTCATTCTGCTGCTGAAAAACATATAGCTGATTTGCTAGATTTGGCAAAAGAGCTAGAAACTGCGCTCATCGTTGCTACTCAAGCAGAACCTGAACACCCTGCTGAAGCCCCGCAACAACACATACAGGACTGGATTAGAAAATGTCGTATCCTGTCTTATGACAGTTTTATTGCCGACCCTATGGGGAATGAACCACTGATAGAACAAGAACACTACCTTCAGGGGCTCATTGAAAGTAGTGCGGACATGATTTGTATGCTCGACAAATACATGCACGTGCGCGCATTCAACAGTCTATACCAAGCCTACATCGTCAAGCGCTATGGTGTAACCCTACAGGTAGGCCAAAACTTGTTTGAACAATTTGCCCACAAACCCGATAAGGTACTTGATTGGCTGCCTGTTTATGAGCGAACACTGCGCGGAGAGTCTTTCAAAATAGAAAAACAAGTGCAACTGGACAACGAACAGAAGTTTTTTGAAATCCAATTCAACCCCGTCCGCAATACCCAGCAAGAAGTCATCGGGCTGTCATATTTTATCAAAGATGTCAGCAAGGAAAAAAAGATAGAGCAACAGCTTACTATGCAAAACGAAGAGCTGCTTTTGGTAAATGAGGAGCTGGATAGGTTTGTATACAGTGTGTCGCACGACATCAAAGCGCCCCTCTCTTCTGTTCAGGGCATTGTACAACTAATGCGCCTAGAAAAAGACACCAGCCAATTTCCCCAATATCTTGCCCTGATAGACAAATCGCTCAAGCGCCTAGATTTTTTTATCAAAGACATCACCTACCACTCCCGCAACGCCCGCCTGATGGTCGTGCGCCAGCCTATCCACTGGGAAGAGCTGATTGCAGAGGTGTTTGAAAATCTGGCGTTTATGGAGCACGAGTCCCACAACAACGAGGTAGCCCCCAAGATTCATATCAACCAAACGGTCGATTTCTTCTCCGACAGACACCGACTCTATGTCATCTTCAACAACTTGGTCTCCAATGCTATACGCTATGCGCACCCCGAGCGTACCGACCCATATGTGTCTGTAGAGATAGAGGTCAATGAGCTAGAGGCGCGCGTAAAAGTAAGCGACAACGGCCAAGGAATCTCCCAAGAGCATTTGGACAAGATATTCGACATGTTTTACCGCGCCAGTGAAAACAAAAGTGGCTCAGGATTGGGGCTTTATATTGTACGAGAGACCATCAAGAAGCTCTCCGGCGACATCAAGGTAGACTCTGTGGTTGGCGAAGGTACTACCTTTGAGCTTCGTATTCCCAACATTGTACAGTAGACCCTGTCTTATCCTTTTAGTTTCAGCGGCAATCCCGAAACCATCAATGTAGCCGTGTTGGCACGCTTGGCCAGGTATTGATTCATCCAGCCCTGAAGGTCTGTAAAAGCTCTCCCCACAGGGGTGTCAGCGTGTAATCCCATTCCTAGCTCATTGCTGATGCAGAAAAGCGTAAAAGATTGCTGTGCCAAGCGCTCAAATTCTTCTTTGGCAAAGTCCAAGCTAGGCGCTACTGCCGATTGGTGGGCTACAAAAATATTGGTCAGCCACAGTGTGATACAATCCAAGACAACCACACGCCCCTGCAGGTCGAGCTTACTCAAATGCATCTGTTCTTCGATATTTTCCCAACGCTGGTCACGATCAGATTGATGCCGTTTGATACGTTGATTAAACTCTTCGTCCCAATTTTTGGCTGTCGCCAAATACACTGGTCTTTCGGTGAGGCTTATGGCTTGATTTTGGGCATAGCTGCTCTTGCCCGAGCGCTGTCCGCCGCTGATGTAGTGTAATATCATAAGCCCCAAAACACTGTATGACCGCTAATAAGTTCACTACTTGGTGTGCTTTGTTTGGAGTACTAGGGCTTTTCTGTTGGCTGTGCGTGTGTGTTTCGGTACCAGTTGGCCAAGGTCTTGGCAAGGTTTTCTGTAGGGCTTCCTGTCTGATTGCTCAACACACATACGGCAAATCCTTCGGCCTTGGCATAATACACATAGGCACTGAATCCTGCTGTATTGCCTTGATGCCAAGCCACTTGTGTGTTTTCCTGCCAGTACCAGCCCGCTCCATAGTTGTTTTGTGGTAGATGTGTTGGTACAGTTTCGGCCAGCATTTCCTCCAACAATCTCCCCTCTTGCATCAGCCCCTGCAACCACCGACTATAGTCTAGGGCTGAGGTATACACACAACCATCTCCTTTGAGCCTACTGGAGAGGCTTTGGTCAAACACCTGAGCTCCATAGTATCCATAGACCCTTCGGCTTTGGGGCTGTGTTGTAGCGCCCACACTACTGTGCTGCATTTGCCAAGGCTCAAAAAACCGTAGTTGGAGGTATTGCTCAAACGGCATTTGCGCGATGCGCTCTACCCAAATACTCAACAATACATAGGCGGTGTTGTTGTAACGAAACCGCCCCCTAGGATGTGCGGCTTGGAGGCTTGAAGGCTGGCTTAATGATGCCAACACTTGTGCTTCATACAAGACCAGCCCTTGTGGGGCTATGGCTTCATAATCGGGCAAGCCGGCGGTGTGTTGAAGGAGCTCGCGCAGTGTCCGGTCTTGCCAGGCCGGTAGCAACTCTGGCAGGGCTTCGCCTATGGTTGTCTCGAGGCTGCCCTGACCTTCAGCAATAAGCGCATACACGGCAGCTGCTGTAAACTGTTTGCTTAGAGAAGCAATTCGGAAGGTGCTGCTGTCGTGGATACTTGCCCCTGTGGTATGGTGAAACAGGATTGTGTCGGTGGTAAATATCACTGCTGCCAAACCCGGAGGGTATTTTTCTACAAATGTAGTACAATGTTGGATGGCTTTCTCGGTGGCATTAGGCTGGGCATTGCAGGCCATCAGCCAACCAAACTGACAGAGCAAGCACCAATAACAAGGCCAGTTAGTTTTCAAACATCGCATCGATTTCGGCCTTTTTCTGCGTATAGTCTCGATAAGCATAGCCAAAGAAGATCAGGGTTGGGATAATCACCAACCCCCCACACACCAAATACATTGTCTGCAAAGAAGTGATAGAAACAACGTAGCTCAGCAGGATGGCTCCTAGGCCGATGCCTATATCTACTCCTGAGAAGAAAGTAGAATTGGCGGCACCTCGGCGTTGTGGTACTACAATACTGACTGTCATAGTGATCACAGTGGGCAAGATGGTCCCCATACCGGCTCCTGTAATGAAGGAAGCCACCAAGAAGGTAGTCCCGGTAGTTGTCAGAGCCAACCACCAAACGCCTATTGTCAATAGTGCAAAAGCACACCCTAAGAGGCTATGTGGCCCGTAGCGGTCGAGCCATTTGCCTGCTATAGGCCGGACAATAGTCAGGCCGCTGGCATAAGCAATAAAAAACCAATTGCCGGCTTGTTCGAGGCCGCGCTCTTGTGCAAAAAGAGAGATAAAAGTCAGGATGCCACCATAAATCATTGACGAAAACAAGCCAATAGACGCAATAGATAGGCAGCGCGGCTCTACAATATCGCTCCATTGAATGCCCTTGGCAGTACGCCCTACTTTCTCGATAACGGGATATTGCACCATCCAAGAGAGTAAGATGCTCAAGCTCATCACCACAATTTCGACGGCAAAGAGCGTCTGAAAGTTGGTCAGCTTAATCAGCCAAAGACCGGCAGTAGGTCCTAAGGCCATCCCTAGGGTAAAAGACATTCCGAAATAGCCAATTCCCTCTCCCCTACGAGCCGGCGGCACTATATCCGAAACAATGGTGCTACCGCCGGTCGTCAATATCCCCCATCCAAACCCGTGCAGCAGCCTGATACCCAGCAAAATGGTCATTGTATAGCTCAGGTAATACAGTGGCATTACAGAGAGAAACATCCAAAGACCGGCAAAATACACAATCTTCCTGCCGATAGTATCGAGCAGAATACCCGAAACGGGGCGTACCATCAGGGCGGCCAAGGTGAAAAAGCCCATAATATAGCCCAGCTGTGATTCGGGAGCGCCTAGTTGGCCTTGGGCATACTGCGGCAGCGTAGGGATGAGCATAAAAGACCCTCCGGCCATTAGGAAATTGGTTAGCGAAAGCAGCACAAAGTCCTTGGTCCAGAGGGGCGGTTGGGGGGGGGCAGTAGTAGGGTTAGTTGTCATCTATCAGGGGGTGAGAAGCAGGTATGGTACTTGTTGTATGACAACTGCCCATACCTGCTATTGGTCAATTGTCGGCGGGTACGTCCTCGTTGTCCATAACGACCCATTGTTGGGCATCTTCAAGAGAGCCAAAAGTCCGTACATTGAAGTTGGTCAGTTTGCGCGCAGCGCCTACCAAATATTCGCCCCCTATGCGGGTGAATAGTGATTTGGCCAATACTACGCCTGCGCGACATTCTGGGATGCTTTTTTGTACTTTGGGCAGCCATTTAGCTACAAGCCAAGCTCTAGCGGCCATACTTGACTTGACCATGTCGCCTTGCTGTATAACAAACCGCTTGGAACCTAGTTTGATTCCCTCTTGTAAGAAAACTTCAAAAATGTGCTTATATTCTTCTAGCTCTATTGTGCCGCTGAGCATCAAGTACATCACTTCAGCCTCTTGGTCAAATAGAATTTCTGCGTTGGGGAGGGTTTGTAACTTTTCCATAAAACAAAGGTTCATTTGAGAGTAATCATCGCTATTACTAAACGCTAATTTCATCTAAAGATAATACAAAAAAGCCCGATGTACAATAATGCCTTGGCAAAAGCGGCCAAACCGGCTCAAAAACGTATCTTTGCACCCTAAATTTAGCACTATGTATATTGTAGACAAAGCCTATATCACGGATGATATAGCCGACGAGATGTTTGTTTGTGATTTGGACAAATGCTTGGGCGCTTGTTGTGTTGAGGGGGAGCTGGGTGCTCCTTTGGAGGTTGAAGAGCTCGCCGTCATCCAACAATTGCTTGAGGATATTCGCCCCTACCTAACCCCCGAAGCCCTTGCTCAGATTGCCCGCGAAGGGTGGTATCATCAGGAGCCTAACGGCGACTATTCGACGGCCTCCTTGCCCACCGGAGCTTGTGTGTTTGCTTTTCGTGATGGGGCAGGCGTGCTCAAGTGTGGTATCGAGCAAGCCCATCGAGAAGGGAAAATAGCCTATCCCAAGCCTATTTCTTGTCATTTGTATCCGTTGCGCATCACTCGTTATGATGAGTTTGAGGCTGTCAACTATCATCAGTGGCATATTTGCGCTGCAGCTTGTTTAAAAGGCAAGGCCGCCGGGGTACCTCTGTACCAGTTTTTGAAAACACCGCTTATTCGTAAGTATGGGGAAGAGTGGTACAACACGCTCGTCGCTCAAATCAGTGAACGGATGCCCGACCCCCAAGACCACTGAGTCGGACGTGTTTTGTTTCACACTAAAGTACGACTTTGCAGGCAGGGCGATGCGATTGAAAATGCTTTACTTCCTGAGCCGAAAGATGTTTTTGTAGTGCTATATGCAAGAGCTTTAATTGGGGCAACTCATAGAGCGGCTCTAACGAACGCACCTGTGTACCCCAAAGGTGTAGCTCCTCTAGGTTTGTCCAAGAGGTTGCGGGAGTGAGGTCTGCTATACCTGTCATGCCTATTTTCAAGACCTTCAGCCGCTGTAGCCCCTCTAGGGCATAGAGGTGTTTCACCGAAGTAAAGGCACAGCTTAGGGTACGTAGCTGGCTTAATTCTGCCAAAGGGCTCAGGTCGGCTACGGGAGTATGGTCAAGTATGAGGGTGCGTAAATCTGTCAGCTCGGCTAGCTCTTCTATACCACTGATACGGGTATTACCGATATTGAGCCATTGCAATTGTTTGAGCACAGCGATAGGTGCTAACGACTCAAGGGCTGTGCGCGACACATCCAAGCTGCGTAGTGCTGTATTGGCGGCTAGCGGTCTGAGGCTTTGGAGTGGGTTAGAGTGTGCCAATAAGACCTCTAAGCTAGGCAAATCAGCTATTGGGTCGAGATGTGTGAGGTGTGAAGATTGAACAAAGCACTCCTTCAGGGCTAAAATCTCGGCCAACAGTGCTTCTGTAACCATACGCCTGTTGGGGTAAAAAGTCTGCTGATACAATGTTTGATAAAGCAACATAGGCGGAGCATAATAATTTTGTTTGCTCTGTAATACGGCTGTCAGCTGTTGTGAAGTAATGTTGCGGTTGATTTCACGATTGAGCAAAAGCAATTGTTGCCAATGAGCATCCAAGCTTTGCCACCAGTATAAGTGTGTGGAAGCGTCCGAAATATCCATCAATGTGATTGGGTATGTTTTTTGAAGCGGTAGCAATCGTTTATTTACTTGTTATTGAACGTCAAAACTCTGTAGGGGTTACCCTTATCATATATGATGCCTATTTCTGCTTGTAAATTGTCGGCACAAAGCTCAGGTTGGTTGGTGGGCGGCGGCTCCCCCATTGTTGCGGCTTGGGAGGCGCTTTTTGCCGATAGCCAATTGCCTTGGCAATGCATACAACTCCCCCACTATCAAGGCGCAACCTCCTTACCTACTGTCCATCAATTGCCTAACCTTGACGACACTACGTTGAGGGGCTTTTGCCAAGGCCAAGAGGCAGGCAGCCTTACCTTGATAGATTTGCCCTTGTTGGCTTTTAGCCCTGCTCCAGCCGAAAAACAAGCCCTTGCCCCAGAAGTGCAGGTGCTCTGGGCGCTACTCAAACACTTTGTGCCTTGGGTTGCCGCCAAAAACGGGCAGATTTGGCTCACCACACACACGCCTTCGCCCTTAGAAGAAGACGTGCGGCGCTTACGTCAACAGGCGCTCGTAGGCCTTATGCGCAATATCGCACCAGAGGCGGCTAAGCTGGGGGTACGCCTCAACTGGCTCTGCCCACCCTCCTCACAAGCCCTCGACGAAGCACAAATTGCTGCTTGGCAGGAACTGCTATGCACACTCGCTAACGATGCCAATATCAGCGGCGGAGAACATAGTCTTTAGTACTTGTCGAAAAATGTGATTATTGCTTTATATATTATCATAATTTATTTTACAAAAATAGTCCCTCCCTTGCCTGACAGTATCTACTTAGGTCAGATTAGGAAATCACCCCGCTGGATATTTTGGGTTTTTGTCTTGGTTGTGCTCATTTTGCCCCGAGTTTTTGACGTACATTTAACCTGGAACTCCGGCTCCGAGAGAAGCTGAGACCTCGTTCTGGAGGTAAAATGAGATTTAGCCTACAGTTTTAACTGTGGGATTTGAAAAATATCCAGTGGCGTGGAAATCTCTTGAGCCAATTGGCAGGTCGAACATCTAGCCAAAACAAAAAAGCTAGGTCGTTTGTGATGTTCGGCAAAATGTGTAGACTTGTAATTGTCTTCTCTCATCGAATATTTCCCTGCCTATGCTGTCATATCAAATACAAATTCCCCAACCCGCCACACACGAGATTGTCGTTACGCTACGCCTGAAGCATCCGGCTACTACCCAAGGCACTCTCTTGGCAATGGCCACTTGGACACCGGGTTCGTATCTCCAACGCGAGTACGCGCAGTTTGTAAGTCAGGTAAGGGCAGTTGATGCCCACGGAAAGGCATTGAAGATACAGAAAACAGCCAAAAACCGATGGTATTTGGCACACAGCGCCGAGGATGGCATCGTATCGGTCAGCTATAAGGTCTATGCGTACCGTTGGACAGTTCGGAATGCCTATTTGGATGAGCAACAGTTATTTTTTGTACCCGGTGCAGTGCTGATGTTCTGCCCCGATCAGCTAGCTTGGCCTATCCATTTAGAGCTTCATCTACCCAGCGGCTGGGCTGCCCATGTGCCCCTGCCAAGCCTACCGACCGCATCTCAGGAGGGCGAAGAACGGGGAACTGCTGCCAACTGGACTGACAACACACAGCCCTGTGTCTATCAAGCCCCTGATTGGGATACGATGGCCGATAGTCCCATCTGGGCGACAAAAGGGCTGAAGAACTTTGATTTTGAAGCTTCCGGATTGATACACCGCGTGGCATATTGGGGCAAAAAACAATTGGATGAGCAACGGCTCAGTCAAGATTTGCAAGCCATTGTAGAGGCCTGTATGGCTATTTTTGAAGAACATACCCACCCTTGCCAAGGTTATCTAGACAATACCTACTACTTTCAGGTATACTTTTCGGCCAAGGGATTTGGCGGCTTAGAGCACCTCAACTCGACCACCTTGCAGTTCCCCAAGGCACTCTATGCTACGCCCCAAGGATATATCGAGTTTTTAGAGTTGGCCGCTCACGAGTATTTCCATCTTTGGAATGTCAAGCGCTTACGCCCTTTGCAAAGCTTTGATTATGAGCGCGAAAACTACACCTCTCTGCTGTGGGTGGCCGAGGGGTTTACGGTTTATTACGAAGCCCTTATCTTGCACCGTGCCGGGCTGATTGATGCCCAAAAGTGCTTCCGTGTAATGGCTGCCCTGCTCGAAAAAGTCGAAAATCTGCCTGGTAACCAAGTGCAGCCAGTGGCCGAGGCCAGCTGGGATACTTGGATCAAGTTTTATCGCCCACACGAACACAGCGATAGCCTGACCATCTCTTATTACCACAAAGGCGCGCTGGTCGCCTGGGCCTTAGATGCCGAAATCATACACCTCTCCCAAGGGCGCTATACCACTGACGACCTGCTGCGGCAGCTCTACCGGCGTTGTTATCAACAAGCCGACCGAGCCTATACCGATGCAGATATCTGCGCCGTATTGGCGAATTTGACCGGCCAGCCCGCTGCTTACTTCGAAGAGTGGTTGGCACGTTATGTGTATGATACCACCACAATACCCTATACGGCAATGGCCGAAAAGCTAGGCCTACAATTGCTCGAAAAAGCCAAAAACCCTGATAAGACCTACGCCGGATGGCAGGTCAATGGCCAAGGAGTCATTACCCAAGTACGGCAAGGCAGCCCCGCACAGCGCGCCGGACTACAGGTAGACGATGTGTTGTTGAGCTTGAACGAGCAGCCCGTCAAACAATGGGACAAGGCACTGGAAAATTACCCTGTCGAAGTACCAATAAGTGTGCAATTCCGGCGTGATGGCTACCTCCAAACCCGTAACCTAACCCCAAAAGCAGACCCCACACGTGCTTGGGAAATAGCCCCCTTACAAGCTCCCAACCCCCAACAAAGCCTTGCGCTGAAGGCTTGGCTACGCCAATAAATCGTAAAAATGTACGTCCCAAAATGGGGCCTTACTCATTAGGATTTGTAGAGATTATGCGCTACCTTCGTTCCCCTTTCTGTAAACCGTCCTCATAAAATAAAAGCAATGTATCAAGACAAGAAAAAATACGGACGTGGACGCGAGTCGCATAGAGCAGGCACTACCGACATCAACGCCGCTATTGCCGAGCTATTGGATGTCTACAAACTAAAGGGGAAGTTTCTCGAAACACAGGTGCTCAATGCCTGGGATGAGGTGCTGGGGCAAACTGTCGCCAAACAAACCAAGCGCCTCTACATCCGAGACCAAGTGTTGTATGCCGAAATCATTTCGCCTTCGCTCAGACAAGAGCTTTTTTTGCATAAATCTCAAATTATCAGCCGCCTCAACACCCACGCCGGAGCAGAGGTTGTCCAGCAATTGGTATTGAGCTAGAGAGCCAACAAAGGCCATCACTTCTGGTGTCGCGCTATAACTTTTATAGGTTTGATCTTGTTGTATGTGAGTACTATTTTCAAACCTATTCCCCTAACATTTATGGCAATTGTACGCAAAGCCACTGCCGTATGGCAAGGCACAGGCCTCGAAGGCAAGGGCACACTCAGCGCCCCAAGCAAATTTTTTGACAATACGCCTTATGGCTACAAGCCCCGCTTTCAGAACGAAGACGGAACCCTAGGCTCTAACCCCGAAGAACTCATTGCGGCCTCACACGCAGGCTGTTTTGCGATGGCGCTTAGCTTCGCCATTGTAGGCGCAGGCTTTACTGCTGACGAGCTAAAGGTAGATGCCAAGGTCGTTTTGGAACCTACTGACGACGGTTTCGGCATTACCGGTATCACGCTTACGCTACAAGGAAAAGTCAGCGGTATGGGCGAAGCGCAGTTTATGGAGTTGGCCGAAAAAGCCAAACAAACCTGCCCTATTTCCAAAGCACTTAGCAGTGTACCCATTCATCTAGAGGCAAGCTTTGTGAGCTAAATTATTTTGCCCCTGTAGTTTTGTATTGCTTCTGATATAGGCTCTCCAAGTTATGAAAACTTGGAGAGCCTATGCTATAAATTTTTGTTGCAAAATGGGTTTTGGTGATTTTGGCGCTGAAGCCATTAAGGAGGCATTCAAAAAAGCAGCTTCATTAATCGACCCTGTAGGGGGTGTGTGCTCAACGCCCTAAGGTGTTATAAACATTTCATCCCAATACATACACCTCCATTTTACCCTCTTTGGAAATGGGCAGGTTATTTATTGGATAATCCCTAACGGTATCGCCCCTACGGGGCTTTTTTAGCAACGTAGGGGCGGTAACATCGGTAGAGGGAAATTTTCCAATACCCTGATAGTCAGCCTATTTTTTTAACAAAGAAAACACATACAATAGTTCGCGAGCTATTTGGCGGCAGCGCTCGTCATACATACGGGCTTCGTCAGGCGTGCCATCAAAGGCTTTAGGATCCTCGTAAGGGGTGGCAAAGCGTTTGAGCGCGCCGGGCACAAAGGGGCAGGCTTCGTCGGCTTGGGTGCAGGTCATTACCGCACAAAAACCTTGGGTGGGGTTGGGGGTATCACCAAATTTTTTGGAAAAAGCCACGACCGGGGCGACCTCTGCGGCATAACGGATGTGGTACAGCGGGTTGTCACCCGTGCTTTGTGCGGTGATCTCCATCCCCACACGTGCTAAGGCGGCAATCGTACGCGGATTGCAAGCGGTGGCCTCTGTGCCGCCGGAATAGGTCTCTACCCCTTCGATACCATAGTGGTAGGCGGCTACGGCTGCCCACACTTGCCCAAAATGGCTGCGGCGCGAATTATGTGTGCAGATAAAGACCATCTTCACAGGTGCTTGGGCGGCTACTTGCTCGCGTACAAAAACGGCCATTTGTGCCAATACGGCCTTGCGCTCGGAAGTAATTTGGTCAAACTCTTGGCTGCGTTCGGCCACATAGGCCGCTACCGCAGGATGTAAAGAGGAAGATGAATCCATCGGTGAGGGGGTTTGAGGGGTTGTAAAAAACATCAGCGCCTGCAAAAACCAATGCAGGCCGCCAACAACAAAGGTGGTGATAAAGGTAGACATAATCTTATGGGCTATTGATAAGTATGTCGCAAACATACGACACAGTTAGACTCATACCAAATTCAACAGGTTATGTTTGGGTGAATTTTGGCGTATTCTCTGTGCCAGATTGTAGACACAAATAGCCTCAATTCCTTACTTTTGTGCATCAACAGGCTTTCGCACTTATGCTGGCATACATTCATCCCGATACGGGAGCTGCTCTCACCCTTCGCCCCGAAGGATTTTATACCGACCAAGGACAATGCTTGCCCTTTCGCTCGGGGGTATACCATATCGCCCAAGATGAAGGCTATACCGAGAGCTTCGGTTTTCAGTGGAATCGCTTTGAGCGTACCCAAATCGATCGGTTTTCGAAAAACAATCAGAGTGAAGCCCGCTTTTTTACCGTTACGGGCTGGCCGCGAGGGGGGCTAGCTGATGAGCAAATCTTGGAAGTAGGTGCAGGCGCAGGGCGCTTTACCCAAGTGGTATTGGCACATACCCAAGCTACGTTACATAGTGTAGACTATTCCCGTGCGCTGGAGGCCAACTACCGCAACAATGCCATTTATGGAGAACGGCTGCGCCTTTTTCAGGCCAGCATCTATGCCCTGCCTTTTGCCCCGCAGCAATTTGATAAAGTATTTTGCTTTGGCGTGCTTCAACATACCCCCGATGTAGGCCGTTCGGTGGCCTGTCTGGCGGCGATGGTCAAACCCGGCGGTGAGCTGGTGGTCGATTTTTACCCTATCCGTGGCTGGTGGACCAAGCTACACGCCAAGTACTTGCTCCGCCCTTGGGCCAAGCGCCTTTCACACGAAAAGCTCCTCAACCGCATCGAGCGCCACGCCCCTTGGATGATACGCCTCTCTCAGACCCTCCACCGAATAGGCTTAGGGATGCTGACACGGTTTGTACCCATTTGTGATTTGCGCACCCTCCCCGCCGAGCTTAGCCGCGAGCAACTGCTAGAGTGGGTAATCCTAGATACCTTCGATATGTTTTCGCCCCAATACGACCAGCCCCAGCGCATCGAGACCGTTGCCCGATGGATGACCGAGGCCGGGCTAGAGGTCGTGCAGGCTGAGTTTGTAAGCTACACCCCGGGAGGGCGCGTGGCCGTAGTCAGAGGGCAGCGGAGAAAGGCTTGAGGTTGCCTAAACGACTTTTTGGGGCTAGCGCCCGCACAGGGCAAACCTTTGGCTTGAGATAGGGCTTATCAATCTTCAAAATATAGCTCTTTGAAGTACCGGCTTGTCCATCTATAAAGCCTTGATAGACATCATAGCCCAACAACAGCATCGCAAACAAAGTAGCGTGGCCCTGTTGTAGGCTCAAAATCAACAACGGGAAAGGCAGCAAGATTGCCAAGTAGTAGACCGATAGATTTTTCATAAGCAATTAGAGGTATGATTGGTAGTCTTTAAAGCCATCGCTTGTGGGCAGAAAATAAAAAAGCGAATCCGAAAAATCGAAATTGATGGCATTGTGGTATGCCGTGGTCATTAGGCGTAAGGAGCTTTTGGGGATAGTTTGGTGAGCATATTGTTGGACAAAAACTGCCCCTCGTGAAAGGTGAAGCGCTCTTGATTGAAGAAAGATGGCGCTTCCAGCCGATTGTTGAGCATGGGTTCGGGCATCACGAAACCTTTGTTACTCATTTGCAGGCTGTTGTAGGTTTCGAGGTCGTAGCTCTGCAAGTCTGCTCCGGTATTATTGACTTCTCCTATGGCAAAGAGTTTGAGTTTTTTGAGGTACGACAGCAGCGCTGTTCGGGCTTGGTATCTGTAGGCGTTGCCTGCGCCAGCCTCTATGTTACCGAATAAAGGTGCTTTGACATCCTCTTTCAGCTTGAGGTTGAGAGCTACCTCCTCTGACTGCCGGACACCGTGTAAAAGCCTGCTGCCGGTAAAACGCTTGAGTACTTCCACTTCTTCCAGCCAATATTTTCCAATCAATCAGTACGGCATCCTCATAAATCGAGGGATTGCCCTTACTGCAAAAATCGCGGACAATAAGCCTAGGGTTGTTGGCCTGCCTAACGACTAAGTGGCCTATGGTGTAGGTGTATACTCTTTGAGTTGTAATAAACATATCATAAACTCCCCCGAAACCTGATGTTTTTTTCTTCCAGTTTCCACTCTGCCTCGTGGTATTGCTTGGATAAATACTTTGCTGAAAGTTAAAATACAACTTGGTCGTAAAAACAAGATTGTCTTCCCCGAGTTGGGCTTTGTAAGTAGCTAGGGCATTGATGTTTTGTACTGTTGCCAAAACATTGGTGTACACTATTAGTAAAGTAGTAAAGCACAAAGGATTGACTTACTCATTGTGATGTATAGTTTTTACATAAAACACCTGACCATAAAAAGAGTCTGACATTGACAGACATCATTCAAACTCAGTCCTAGGTCGCTGTGCAGGGAGGTTGTTATTCGTAATAATTAAATCTGGGAACTCCGCCTGAAGTTTGGCGATGTTTGCCCTGTTTTTGTTATAAAACTCTGCATACGCCTTATCTAAGCACTGTAATACCTCTTCGCGGCTTTTGATATCTGATTTGCTGAAATCCACACTTTTGTCCTCAGACTCCGCCAATAACTTGACAGATGTCAAGATAATGTTCACTTCTTTTTGCGCATCTTCTACTGCTACAATAAGCCCCGGTAGTCCGTTAAACTTCCAAGGTCCGGCTGCGCTAGGGATATCCAATGTATACCAAGCTGTATATTTTCTGCCTCTGAAAACAGTGTGTGCTGATTTGCAATTCAACCCTTCTAACATTTTATTTTCATTGCCAAGAACCCAGTTTTGGCGTACAATATCAGGGTATACAACTGGTTGATTCTGTCTGCAAAACTCCCTGATCATCATATTGCCTGTATTGAGACTGGTACTGACAAGGTATCCTTGGGCATCAGTATAGACAATTTGCAACTTTGATATGTTATCGTCTAGCACCCACTTACTGCGCTCGTTTGCCTTATAGTTAAACAAGGAGTTGTTTTGATTGAAATATAAACTAGCTTCAAAATCAAAGTCATCTTCAGCCAACTTTATTTTGTATTCAGCATAACCAACTACTTGTGCCCAAAGCGCGGTATTAATTAGATAAAGCGACAATAATAATGTTATTATTTTTATAGTTAATGTATTATATTTTATATTAACAAAGAGTTAGTGTTATTTATTTTAATAAAATAATCACCAACTCTTTTAAGCAAATAAACCTAACTTATTAATCTTGAGAAAGCTCTTTGTAGCGAGCCAGGGCCTTCATTACTTTTTCACAGTTTCGAAGTTGTTGTGCTTTTCACACGCTCATCAATAGGGGAATACACAACCCAAACTTTCCTTTGGCTAACAAATGATTATCCATCGCGATAAAACAAAGATATTGGGGGGCTGCTGACTAAACAAGTCAATGGCTGACTAATTTAGTCAAAAAAACAACGACTGTTTTTAACAAACATCTAATAGACTTGTTATATTTTCTATAATGTTACTTATAGTAATATTTCAACTACTACTTTCCTGTGTATCAACTACCATCACTTCACAAACCTTTTCCTCACTATGAAAAAAATCGGTACTAAACTACGTGTCTTGAGGGTACTCCACGGCTACTCGCAAGAATATGTGGCTCATCACCTCGCAATGAGCCAAAAATCCTACTCCCGCTTAGAAACAGATGAGCGTATGCCAACCAGCTACCTCGCCGGGCTCTTATCTCGGCTATACCATTTACCAGAAGGACAGCTGAGGCGCTTTTTGGAATTAAAAGATCAAATCTTGTTGGCTAGGCTTTTGACTGAGGGGCATATCGCCCCCCTCCATACACACCACCTATAGTATCATCAAAAAAACCCCCTATCCTTGGCCTAATCTGCCTTGGGTAGGGGATTGCCAGTATATACAGTGTGCTAATCCTCTAGGTCGAGAGTATCGAGATAGGCCAAGAAGACCTCGTCATCTGCCTGTACGATGCTGAAAAGATGTGCATAATGCTCCTTGAGTGTTTGTACAAACAAGTTATGTGGAAAATCCACAAAGGGGTGAAATTGCGCCAAGATTTCCACTTGCTGTTGGTCGGCAGGCAAGTCTTGGAGCGCATAGGTATCGTCCATTCCAAAGGGCACTTGCCGGAGCTGATACTGTTGGGCCGTAACAGCATCAAAGCTAGGATATAAGGTTACCCAGTGGTCTCCCAAAAAAACTTGGGTAGAGGGGTGAAAAGCCATCACTTCGGAGCGCAGTACCCCACCCAAGGCATGGGTAGCCCAAGGATTGCGGAAATTGACATAGCCCAGCCTCGCCGGCAGCCCCACACTGCGGTAAGCCGCCACCAGCAGGTTGTTTTTCTCTACTGCCGAGCCTTGCCCTTTGGTCAATAGCGCAGAGGCCTTAAAATCATCCATCCGCAGGCTAATATCTTTCAAATCGAACTTGAAGCCATCCCGAACCGCATAATACAGCTCGACGGCTTTTTCGGCCTCATCGTGTAGCCCTGATACCACGCCTTCGGCAAAAGCCCGTACCTCTGGATGATTGCTGTCCAAATAGTCAGTGCTGCGCAGATAAGGCGCGAGGCCTTGGGTATTGGGTATATTTTTGAGTTTTGTGGCCATATTGATTGGTCAACTATATTGAATGAAAAAGCTCCTTCTAATCACTTTGGAGCCACCGATATGGATACGTTTTGTGAAACCAAATAGTTTGCACGAGCTTCAAATAAGTCTACAAAATACGGTCTTGTTTTTCAAAAAAGCAATATAAACTACCTAAAGTACAAATAATCACTTAATAACTACCAATGTAAATTTCTTTGTGTTTTTTTTGGAATCCTGCTTTTTTTGAGCTAATATTACTTACACAATATAACTTTGCGCGCGGCTTTGCTAATTTCAAGTATTTGTTAGTAACAAGTAAGGGCTTTTTACGTTCTCAATAGTAAGCTTCCTTTTACCTTTGGTATTTGGTTATTATTCCCCTCTATTATGAGTACTTTTTTTGACACCACTGCTTACGAAGACTTAGTGCGTAATAGCACGGTTTTGTTTGCTTACAAAGGCCCTTTGACCAATGAGCTTTTAGCTGAATTTAGCCACGACTTGCGCCGCCGGCTCAAGGTTCAAGAGAATAAAAAATCAGTAAGTACCAAAGTATTTGCTATCTTTATGGAGTTGGCTCAGAATATCCTATTCTACTCCAAACAATCTGATTCCTTTGATGGCAGCGACAAAATAGGCGCTATCCTCATCACCCAAACCGACGAACACTACAAAGTACTCACCGGCAATGTCGTTGCCAACGAAGCCGCCGGCAGGCTAATCAGCAAGGCCGAAAAAATCAATGCGTTAGACCGCGAAGCCCTGCGCGAACTCAAGCGAGAGCAGCGCTCTGCCGCCCCTGAAGCCGACAGCAAGGGAGCCGGGATTGGGCTTATTCACGTAGCCCTTACTTCTGACAACCTCGTAGAGATTGATATCCAGAAACTTGATGACAATTTCTCTTTCTATATGGTAGGAGCCAATATTAGCCGCACCTAAAATTTTCACCCATACGGCAAACCTTAGACTTCTACAAGCTGTTGAATTCGCAACTTATGTGGATATATTCCTCAAACGCTGTGTTGTTGCAGATAGCAATTCGTTAGAGGATATAAACGCACACTTAAAAATTTGTCGAAATAAACCCCTGCTACGCAATATGGCTACTCCTAGTTTAAGACTTGTAGATGCGCTTCGCAAAACCGCCAAAACGCTCGAAGAAGGTGCTCCCTATCAATGGGGACATATGGGCAGCTGCAACTGTGGCAATTTGGCACAAGAAATCACGCGCAAAAGCAAGGGCGAAATCCACGCCCTAGCCCTCCAGACTCGGATGGGCGACTGGGCCGACCAAGTGTCGGAGTTTTGCCCTGTCAGCAACTTGCCTATGGACTTGGTGATTGGTGAAATGATTGAGGCCGGATTTAGCACCACAGACCTCAAAAATCTAGAGCGGCTTTCGGATACAGAAATCTTACGTCGTTTGCCCA
Organism: Eisenibacter elegans DSM 3317; assembly: GCF_000430505.1. Lineage (NCBI taxonomy): Bacteria > Pseudomonadati > Bacteroidota > Cytophagia > Cytophagales > Microscillaceae > Eisenibacter > Eisenibacter elegans. The sequence continues at coordinate 59,556 of NZ_AUMD01000022.1, forward strand.
CCGAAAAGCGATACCTTATCCACAATAAGCGTGATGATGTGGTGCTTTATATGCGGGCTTGGGCAGATATGCTCGAAGAGCAGTTGTTAGCGCAAGTACCCGTCGAGACGGCTGCATTGTTCGAAGCTGCCAATGCTGTAGAAGTTTAATCGGCATTTGGCAAACCAAATACACAATATATCAAAGTAAGGCCTTTACTCTCCGAAGAGTAAAGGCTTTTTTTAAGCTTTTGGTCGGAAGAAGGATATTACTGAAAAAACTCTTTCACACGGTCAAAAAAACTTTTCTCGCCCTTTTTGGGGTTAGGGGCAAAGTTTTTGGAATCGCGAAGTTTTTCGAGCAGCTCGCGCTCTTGTTTACTCAGCTCAGTAGGAGTCCAGATATTGACATATACCAGCTGGTCGCCTGTTCCATAACCTTCGATATCGCGCAGGCCTTTGCCTTTTAGGCGGAATATTCTACCACTCTGTGTGCCTGCCGGGATGCTGATTTTGACTTTGCCGGAGATGGTCGGTACTTCTACTGAGGTTCCTAACGCTGCGTCTACAAAGCTGATGTGTAGGTCATAGCCTACGTTGCGTCCATCTCGGGTGAGGGTTTCGTGCGGTTCCTCTTCTACCAAGATGAGTAAGTCTCCGGGAACACCGCCGCGAGGGGGCACATTACCTTTTCCGCTCATCGAAAGCTGCATACCCTCGCTTACCCCAGCCGGAATATTTACCGTGATTACTTCTTCTTCTAACACACGGCCTTCGCCCTTACAAACACCACAGTGGTCGGTAATGACCTTTCCTTCACCATTACAAGTAGGGCAAGTGCTCGAAGACACCATCTGCCCCAACATCGTATTGACTACCTTGCGGATTTGGCCGCTGCCATTACAGGTGCCACAGGTTTTGATTGCTGTTTCGCTCTTGGCTCCGCTGCCATTGCAGGTGCCACAGGTTACGTGTCTTTTTACTTTGAGCTTTTTCTCTACCCCGTCGGCAATCTCTTCTAAGGTGAGTTTTAGTTTGATGCGCAGGTTGGTTCCTTTGCGCATACGGCGCGCATTTCCGCCTCGACCTCCACCAAAGAAGGACTCGAAGGGGCTGCCACCGCTACCGAAGATATCGCCAAATTGGGAGAAGATGTCATCCATATTCATCCCACCTCCGGCATCACCGCGTACGCCATCGTGCCCAAATCGGTCGTAACGAGCGCGTTTGTCTTCATTGCTGAGGACTTCGTAGGCCTCGGCGGCCTCTTTGAATTTTTCCTCGGTGCTGGGGTCGCCCGGGTTTTTGTCGGGGTGATACTTGATGGCCAGCTTTCGGTATGCCTTCTTGATGTCGTCCATCGAGGCTCCTTTGCCTACCCCAAGTATGTCATAATAATCTCTCTTTGCCATAACTTTAAAAACATTCTAATTAGCTGCCAACGACTACCTTGGCATACCGGATAACCTTTTCGTTGAGGAGGTATCCTTTCTCCAACTCGTCTACTACTTTTCCTTTAAGCTCGTCTTGTGGTGCGGGAATTTGGGTGATGGCTTCTTGGGTTTCGCTATCGAAGGGCTTGCCTACGGAGCTTTCCATAGCCTTTAGGCCCTTGCTTTCGAGCACCCTGATGAGTTTGTTGTAAATCAGGTCTATACCTTCGCGAATAGCAAGTGTTTCGGGGGCATCACCGATAGATTTTTGGGCGCGTTCAAAATCATCTACTACAGGGAGTAAGGCCTGAATAAGGTCTTGTGAGGCGCTGTTGATGAGCTCTAGGCGCTCCTTGGAGGTGCGGCGGCGGAAGTTTTCAAAATCTGCATACAAGCGCAGGTATTTGTCCTTTGTTTCGGCAAGCTCTGCCAAAGGGTCGGCAGTGGGGGCTTGTGTTTCCGCTACAGTTTCCTCCGCGTTTGGCATTTCTGCATTGTTTGCCGCTTCGTTTTCGGGAGCTGTTTCAGGCTTTTGTTGATTGTCTTTGTTGTCGGTAGTTTGGCTCATACGTCTTGTGGTATTGAATGCGTTTGAACGGTTTTCTTATTTAAAAGCTTGGGCAAGTTCTTTGCCAAATCGGGGTTTATGTCAAAATGACATATTGCTGTCAGGCTACGGAGCTGGTTTTGGCCGAAATGTTGTACCTTTGTCAGGCGTTAAGAAAAATCAGGAAAGCGGTTTTTTGAGGGCGTTTTCATCAGGCCTGGAGCAATAATTCGCCTATGGTCTCCCACATACAGGCAATATCAGGCAGCACATTTCATTAAGCAAACAACAGGATATGCAAGGTTTTGAGGCTTTTAAGCTCAACAAGCAACTTTTATCGGCCATAGAGGCGCTGGGGTATCAGTCGCCAACCCCCATCCAACAAGAGGCCATCCCCTTGGTATTGGCAGGGCACGACGTAATAGGCATCGCTCAGACAGGCACTGGCAAGACAGCCGCCTATGTGCTTCCCCTGTTGATGAAGGTCAAATATGCCCAAGGAGTACACCCACGAGCGCTTATCTTGGCACCTACGCGAGAGCTGGCCGTACAAATAGGGGATGCTATTACGGGTTTTACCCAATTTTGCGACTTGCGCCACACCGTTATTTATGGCGGTACAGGAGCCAAACCTCAGATAGAGGCTCTTCAGGCCGGTATCGACATCTTGGTAGCAACTCCCGGGCGCTTGATGGACTTGTACCTGAAGGGAGAAGTATATCTGAGGGAAATCAAAACCTTGATCCTTGACGAAGCCGACAAGATGATGGATATGGGCTTTATGCCGCAAATCAGGCGGGTGTTGGAGATTATCCCTACCAAACGGCAAAATTTGCTGTTCTCGGCCACCATGTCGGAGAAGGTCATACAGCTTTCGGAAGAGTTTTTGGAGTTTCCGGCACGGGTTGAGGTTACGCCGCAGGCCACCGCCGCCGAGACTGTCAGCCAGAGCCTCTACCACCTGCCCAATCTCCGTACCAAGATTGATTGTTTGAGCTACCTCCTCTCCGATGAAGAGCGCTTCAACCGTGTTATTGTATTCACACGCCGCCGCCAAATCGCCGAGGATGTCTACCGATTTTTATTGCGTAAGCTTGGAGAAGATGCTGTTCGGGTAATCCACGCCAACAAAGGCCAAAACACACGGCTGAATGCTTTTGAAGATTTTCGTGCTGGCAATATCCGGGTATTGGTAGCTACAGACGTGGCCGCCCGAGGTATTGATGTCTCTATGGTAAGCCATGTGATTAATTTTGATGTGCCGCTCGTATACGAAGATTATGTACACCGTATTGGGCGTACAGGCCGCGCCGACCAACGCGGGGAGGCCATTACGTTTGTAACAATGGCCGAAGAGTACCATATCCAGAAGATAGAAAAACTCATCAAAACCAAGATTCCTGTAGCCCAACTGCCGGCAGCCGTCGAGGTATACCCTACGCCTTTTGCAGAGCGTCAGGCGATGCTGCGCGAAATAGACAACCAGCGCAAACGGGAAGATCCAGCGTTTCAGGGTGCTTTCCACGAAAAGAAGCGCTTCCCCCCCAAACAGACAAAAAAAACTGCCGAACAACAAAAAAATAAGGCCAAACGCCGCCGCCGATGATTCCTTACCTATACGGCTTGTAGGCATCAAGGTAACATTTGTCGACAAAAACAACCAATTCATCTAATAAGAATAGCTTGGTATAGTGTCGTTTTTTATTTTTGTGTAAATAAGTAAGATTGATATAATATTTAGGGCTGGTTAATAAATATTATACACAAAATCAATCTTTCTTTCCATAGCTGGTTGAGAGATCTTGAAGGAATGGCTGACAACAGGTCGCCCCCTTCAAGTATCTTTTTTTTAGAGGGCTGTTATTTTTTGGCTTCATCATCCTTTATAAGCCCTACACACCGTCAGATTACCTAAAAACAGCCAAAATCCATCCCAAACAATTAAGGTAACTGTAGTTTTGTCAGATTTAATGATAAAAGTCATTGCATCTTGTGCAGAGAGCTGGTAATTTTAGCATATCATACTCAAAACCCCCTCTTCTGACGCATGAAAAACCTACTTATCCCTGTAGACTTCTCGCCTCAAGCACGCCAAGCCGTTGGCGTGGGTGTATCGTTGGCTGCCCAAGCCGGCGCAGTCGTCCATCTCTTACACGTCATCGAACCTATCCGTGCGCACGTAGTCTTGGCCGATGCGCTTTATGTAGATACTAGCGTAGAAGACCAATTTATCCGTCGTTTGACGGACAGTGCCAAAAAACAGCTCGAAGAATTGAGCCAAGCTCATAGCGCCAGTGCTGTCAGTATCAAACAACACGTACGTGTGGGCAGCCTTTTCTCGGTAGTACAAGAAGTGGCCGAAGAGCTGAAAATCGATTTTCTCATCACGGGGACTTCGGGTGCAAGTGGCTTAGAAGAGATATTGGTAGGCTCCAACACAGAGCGTATCGTACGTTTTGCCCCTTGCCCAGTATTGGCTGTTAAAGAAGGTAGCCAATGGGACAACCCTCAGGAGATTGTCTTTGCCAGCAACTTGCAAACCCAACAAGCTCCGGCTCTGCGCTTTGTACAGCAGCTACAACACCTGCTCCAAGCAAAACTCCGGCTGGTGTACGTCAATACTCCGGGCGACTTCATCAGCTCACGCCAAGTACACAAGCTCAAGGATGAGCTACTCAAAGTAGTTCCGCTCGACAATTATGACCTGACCATCTACCAAGACGAACGCGAAGACATTGGTATCCGAAACTTTGCAGAAGACATTGGCTGCCCGCTGATAGTGATGACTACCCACCAACGCAAGGGTATATCACATTTCCTCTCTGGTAGTATCGCCGAAGATGTGGTCAATCACGCCAAGCAAATGGTCTTGACCATCGGCCTCAAATCATAAATCAATCCTTTACACTTTTTATCAAAAATCAATATGACAAAGATTCAAAAAATAGTAGTTCCTACCGACTTTTCTGAAAGCGCGCACACAGCGTTGATTGTAGCAGCCCAAATAGCTTCGTCCACCGGAGCCAGCATTGACTTGCTACACATTGTGCCTAGTATCAGCCCCACTGTTTTATCTTTGGAAGACAAAAACAACCCCAATTCGGTCGAGAACCAGTATATGGAGTATGTGCGCCAAAGCTCTGAAGAAGCCCTAAAAAAGCTCTCTAAAGAACCTGTATGCGCCAATCTTGATATCCAAACCCACCTAGCGGAGGGAGATGTATTCAAAACCTTGAGCAGCTTTGTGACAGACAATCAGTCAGATCTTATCGTGATGGGAACACGCGGCGCTAGTGGGCTTGACGAATGGCTAGTAGGCTCCAATACAGAGAAAGTAGTGCGTTTGTCTGCCGTACCTGTATTGGCTGTCAGAGAGGATCAGCGCGAGTTTAAGCCCCAACACATTGTTTTTGCCACCACTTTCAAAGACAATCAGCGCAAGGTTTTGCCTTATTTGCAGGCGCTACAGGGCTATTTCAAAGCACATCTACACCTGCTTTTTGTCAATACGCCTTCTAACTTCTTGGATGCGGCTACGCTACAAAAGCGCCAAGAGGCATTTTTGTCAGGTGCAGGTTTGGACAACTACACTGTTCACAACTACAATTATGTAACGGAAGAGTTGGGTATTACCCGATTCTCAGAAGAAGTAGATGCAGACTTGGTCGTAATGGCTACCAACCAACGTCGTGGCTTGGCTCACTACTTCTTGGGTAGCTTGGCCGAAGACGTAGTAAACCATCTCAAACGCCCTGTACTGACCTTGAGCCTGCGCTCATAATTTCGGGTAAGGCTTCCCGATGAGCACAATACACACCACTAGGCGTTTTTGAAATCCTATGGCTCAATCTATAGACCAAGTCTGTAGATGTGAAGCTGGTGGTTACTTATGGTGCTGCTTCGCGGTCGCATTACTTTGCCAAGAGCTTGTCTAAAATTCTCTTCATCGACACCAAAACACTGCTTTAGCCCTCCCACGATTAAAATCGTGGGCTAAACACAAGGTCTGCGCTTTTTGCCTAGTATCAGCACTAAAATCAGCTGTCTTGAGCGCCGCGCTGAAAATTTAGACAAGCTCTAAAAATGTTCGGTGGTTTGTCTCTCAAACCAATTGGGATGGGGTACACGCCGCCGGACATTTTTGGCTTTTGTCGTTGTTATGCTCATTTTGTCTAAAGTTCTCTTCATCGACACCAAAACACTGCTTTAGCCCTCCCACGATTAAAATCGTGGGCTAAACACAAGGCCTGCGCTTTTTGGCTAGTATCAGCACCAAAATCAGCTGTCTTGAGCGCCGCGCTGAAAATTTAACCCCAACCAAAATTAGTTTGGGAAATGTGTGCGCCAAGAATCCTTGAGCATCAAGAAAATCAAATTCTCAAATCTGGTGCATCTTGGCATAAACAAGCTCTTAGCCCTCCACTGTGAATCACGACTAAGTGCGTCTGCCGTGGCCATAGCTCGCTTTTGATTTGTGTATAGAGTGCCCAAAACAATTTTCCGGTATATACAGGCTCCAACGGGACAGTAGGGTGTGTTTGTGCAAACCAAGCCAAAAAAGCCCTTAGTTCGGCATTTTGCTTGGCATACCCTCCGGCGTGAAAGTCGGTATGTAAGGTGTAGGGCAGTGGCGGTGGCGCGTCGGGGGCGTATTTTTCTGCCCACACCTGATGCAAGTGCGCCAAGTCTTGATGTAAAAAATCTCCCCCCTTTAATACCGGTACTCCTTGTAATTGGCAACCTTTTGGCGCTGTCAGCCTTACCCCGGCCAAAGTCCCGCCCGTACCACAAGCCAAATAACAAGCATCTGCATCAGAGGGAATCAAACGTCCCAACTCGGCAGCGCCTTGTACGGCAGCTGCATTGCTACCCCCTTCGGGAATGAGATAGAAGCGGCCAAAGCGTTGTTCTAGTTTTGCTAAAAACTCAGGCGTATGTTTTTGACGATAATCACCACGACTACAATACACCAACTCCATTCCTACGGCTTCGGCAAAAGCCAGTGTAGGATTCAGTGGGCGCACCTCCTCTCCCCTAATCACTCCGATGGCGCGCACACCAAGCGCCTGTGCCGCCGCCGCTGTGGCATAAATGTGATTGGAGTATGCCCCCCCAAAAGTCAACAAAGTATCGTAGCCCTGCTGTAGTAGGATGTATAGATTATGTTTTAGCTTAAACCACTTATTACCAGATACTTGTGGGTGTGTCAGGTCAGTGCGCAATACTGACACCCGTACGCCGGCACGGCGCGTGTGCTCATCTTCTAAGGCTTGTAGCGGAATGGGTGGTAGGGTATCAAAAAATATCATCTACAAAAATACACATAATGTTGGGAGTCCTCAGAGGGTACAAAGTGATTTATGGTGTAACTTATACCCAATACAAATCGGCTTGGGAAAAGGGGAGCAAAATCCTTGAGCACCAAGAAAATAAAACCCTGTCAACGCTCAAAGCGGCCAAAATTCGTAGGATTTGGTTTTCTTGGTTCTCCAAAAATTTGAGTCCAAACCAATTGTGAATGCACACCATTAGACATATTGGCTTTCGTCGTTGTTGTGCTTATTTTGCCCCCTATTGTTGACATCTATTTAACCGCAAAGTATGCGCAAAGGAGTGTTCCTATTTCGGTTTTTTTTTAGAAAATATCCCGTGGCGAGTTGTGAATGGGTATAATGCTCTCCGCAGCCCTCCCACGATTAAAATCGTGGGTCAAACATAAGGCCTGCACTTTTTGCCTAGTGTCAGCACAAAAAAACAGCTGTTTTTGAGTGCTTCACCGAAAACTTAAACAACTTTAACGAGGTGCTAAACAAGATTTAAGTTTTCGTTAAAACATTTTCTAAGGAAGCCTTCTTATTTTTAAAAAGCCAAAACAATCATACGCATTTGGAGCACAAATTGGTGATTTGTTTTTGAAAGTATCTTATCAAGCTCCATCTTGCAACAATGTTGATGATGTATCAAAATTCTCACTAAAACCCAAAATACCCTTTCTTATGAAGATAGTACTCAAAACCTTTGCACTCGTTATTGGACTTGTGTTTGGCCAACAAGCACTCGCTACGGCTCAGTCTGTAGATGAAATTATCAAAAACTATGTCGACATCATTGGTGGCGAAGCCAATTGGGCAGCGCTGAAAAGTATTAGTTCCCAAGGCAAAATCAAACAAGCCGGAATGGAGTTTGACGTAATTTCTATTGTGGTTCGTCCCAACAAATTCAAAACAAGCATCAACCTTCAGGGGCGTGAAATCCCTCTACAAGTGTCTGACGGCAACATTGTTTGGGGGAGCAATATGATGACAGGCAAGGTAGAAAAAATGGAGGCCGAAGATGCTCAAATCCTCAAACAAGAGATGGAGCTCGAAAGCCCATTCATCAACTACAAAGCCAAAGGCTACAAAGTAAGCCTCGAAGGATCTGAGATGATTGAAGGTGTAGACTGCCACAAAGTCAAACTCATCAAAAAACCTCTTATCATTGATGGGGTAGAGGTAGAAAACGACTCTTATCATTTCTTTGACAAAGACAGTGGTGTGCTGATTGCTTCACGCTCAGAAGGCAAAAAAGGCCAAGCCAAAGGCATGATGACTACAACACTCATGAGTGATTATGCCGAAGTAGAAGGTGCCGGAATTTATATGCCTATGTCTACCACCATCCAAAATGCTGGCGGGAATGTAGCGGTAGAGTTGACTGTAGTCATCCCTAATATAGATATTGCTGACGAAATTTTTGCCTATACTGGCGAATAAGCCATAGCAAACACTTTGTTCAAATATTGCCCAAGTGTTGATGACGCTTGGGCTTTTTTTGATGAAAGCAAGCTTACCCTCAAAACAACAAACCTTATGAAATCCCAACTCAAACTACTCATTATCTGGGTGTTGGGCTTGTTATGCTTGCCTATGCAAGCGCTCAAAGCCCAAACCAATGCCAATACCTTTGGCGACCTCAAAGCCCGCCATATAGGCCCTGCTGTCATGAGCGGACGTGTATCTGCGATGACAGGCCACCCCACCGACCCCAAAGTCCTTTATGTGGGTGCAGCCGGTGGCGGTGTTTGGAAATCTACTGATGGAGGGGTGGTGTTCCGCTCTGTCTTCGACGAATACGACCAATCTATCGGAGCCATTGCCGTTGCCCCTTCCAATCCTAGCATCATTTGGGTAGGTACGGGCGAGCCTTGGGTACGCAACAGTGTATCCCCCGGTACAGGCATCTACAAAAGCACTGACGAAGGGCGCTCGTGGCAATGGATGGGGCTGCCTGAAGCAGGCCAAATCAGCCGTATTGTCATTCATCCCCAAAATTCTGATATCGTATATGTAGGTGTACAAGGGCAACTCTGGCGTGACAGCCAAGAACGCGGGGTATACCAAACTACTGATGGAGGCAAGACTTGGAACAAAATCCTCTACCAACACCCCGGTACGGGCTGCGCAGACTTAGCCATAGACCCAAAAAATCCCAACGTGCTCTATGCAGCCATGTGGGAGCACCGCCGCCAAGCCTTTTTCTTTACCTCCGGCGGCCCCAATAGCGGCCTATACAAAACCACTGATGGGGGTAAAACTTGGAACAAAACACAGCAAGGCCTACCCAAGGCCGATCTTGGGCGTATGGGCATCGGCCTAGCTCCCTCCAACCCCAACATCCTATACCTTACTGTAGAAGCCGCTGCCGATGCGGACAAAGGAATGTACCGCTCCGACGATGCCGGCGCTTCTTGGAAGCGTGTCAATAGCGACTTCAGCACCAATGTGCGCCCTTTTTATTTCTCACGACTAGTGATAGACCCCAAAAATCCTGAGCGAGTATACAAGGCCGGGCTAGATGGAGCTGTAAGCAGCGACGGGGGCAAGACCTTCCGCCAAATAGGTAGTGGTGTACACTCCGACATCCACGACTTTTGGGTAAACCCTACCAATAGCGAGCACGTACTCCTAGGCACTGACGGGGGCGTATACCGCTCTTGGGACGGAGCCAATACCTTCGAAATGGTACGCAGCCTGCCTATTTCGCAGTTTTATCATGTCAGCACTGACAACGAAACACCCTACAATATCTATGGCGGCCTGCAAGACAATGGCTCTTGGTATGGCCCCTCGCGCAGCCCCAACGGCATCCAGAACAAAGACTGGACAAATGTAGGCGGCGGCGATGGCTTCCGGGTATACCGCCACCCTACGCTCAAAGATGTGATTTATTGTGAGATGCAAGGTGGTGGCGTTTGGAAATACAACACCACCCACTACACCCGCAAAACCATCCAGCCCCTTGCCGAGCAAGGAGACCCCAAGTTGCGCTTCAATTGGAACAGCCCTATCGCCCTGAGCAAACACAACCCCGACCGCATCTATGTAGGCAGCCAGTTTTTGCACAAATCAGACAACCAAGGCGATACTTGGGTCAAAATCTCCCCAGACCTCACCACCAACGACCCCAAAAAACAACAACAACACCTCTCTGGCGGGCTCAGCATTGACAACTCTAGCGCCGAGAATCACTGTACCATTTTTGCCATCGCAGAGTCTCCACTCGACCAAAACATTGTCTGGATTGGTACCGACGACGGCAACGTACAAGTAACTTTCGATGGGGGTAAAACGTGGCGTAACACTACGCCCAACCTCAAAGGCCTGCCCAAAAATACTTGGTGTGCTTTTGTAGAACCAAGTCACTTTGACAAAAACACCGCCTATGCCGTTTTCGACGGCCACACCCAAGGCGACGAAAAAGTCTATGTTTACAAAACCACTGACGGCGGTCAAACTTGGACAGCCCTCCCCACTGAAGGCATCAAGCGCTTTGCCCGTGTCATCCGTGAAGACTTGGTACAGCCCTCTTTGTTGTTCTTAGGTACAGAAGAAGGACTCTACATCAGCCTCGATGCGGGCCAAACTTGGGCCAAGTTTACCAACAACATGCCCAACGCCGCCATCCATTGGATGGAAATACAACCTCAAACCCACGATCTTGTGATTGCTACCCACGGGCGCGGCATCATCATCATCGATAACATCAGCCCGCTACGCCTACTCACGCCCGAAGTATTGACACAAGAGCTGTATCTATTCCCCAACCAAACCCTCTTTGTGCAAAGTAGCGGGAGCTATCAAGATTATTCCGGTGCGGGGGAGTTTGTAGGTGAGAATCCTACTAGCATCCCCCAAATCACCTACTATATGGCCAAGCGCCATACCTTCGGCAAAATGTCGATGGAGGTGTTTGATGCCGAAGGCAAAAAAGTAGCCGACCTAGCACCCGGCAAGAGCGCGGGCATCAACCGTGTAGGGTGGCAGATACAGCGCAAAGCTCCCCGTACTGCCAAAGGCAAAACCTTTGCCTTTGGCTCGCTCTTCTCGGCACCCACCTTGCCCGAGGGCACCTATACTGTCCGCATCATCAAGGACAAGAGCACCTTCGAGCAAACCCTGACCCTACAGGCCAACCCCAATTCACCTTATACAGCTGCCGAGCGCGAAGCCCAAAACAAGCTCGCCATCCAACTATATGATATGACCGAGCAGTTGGCTTACTTGGTAGACCAGATAGAGCTGATGCAAAATGCCGCTACCCAACACGCACAGGCGCAACCCAAGCTCAAAAAAGGCTTAGACGCGTGGTACAAAGAACTAGAAACCTTCAAGGCCACATTGGTCATCACTAGCGGTGACAACTATGTAGCCTCTGCCGAAAACCAACTACGCGAAAACATCGCCGACCTCTACAGCGCTGTTACGGGCTATGCCGGCAAACCCTCCGATGCCCAACAACGCAATGCCGCCGTATTGGCCGAGCAGCTCCAAAAAGCCCAAAGCCGTTTAGAAGAAATCAAACAAAAAGACTTGGCCAAATGGAATAATAGTTTCGAAAAAGAAGGCCTTCCCCCCATTGCTCTCAAAAGCTTTGAGGAGTTTATGGGTCAATAAATCAAGATTATCTATCAAGCCGTTTGGGTGTTCTGACAAAGCGCGCAACTTTGCGCGCTTTGTTTTTTTGCCTAACTTGCGCGATAACCCAAACCTTACTAGTCGCTATGCGCAAACTCCCACTACATTTTCAAATATTAATCGGCTTATTGTTAGGGGTCGTTGCCGGGCTTGCCCTTGTATATTGGCAAGTAGATGCCAAGTTCACCCTTTACTATATCAAGCCCTTTGGTACTATCTTCGTTAATTTGCTCAAGATGATAGCCGTTCCCTTGGTATTGGCCTCTTTGGTAGTGGGCGTATCTAGCCTCAATGACGTAGCCAAGCTTTCCCGTATTGGTGGTAAGACAATCTTGATTTATATGTGTACAACGGCTATTGCGACAAGCCTGGGGCTGTTGATGGCCAATATGATAGAGCCGGGCAAACGCCTTCCGGACAGTACTCGTGAGAAGCTCATCGGCACTTATGCTTCCAACTCCAGCCAGAGTATCGAAACAGCACAAAAACTCCAAAACCGAAGCCCGTTACAGCCCTTGGTCGATATGGTTCCGGAGAACCTCTTTGCCGCAGCGGCCAACAATGCCTCAATGCTACAGATCGTTTTTTTTGCGACCCTACTCGGCATCGCCCTTATTGGCATCGCTCCTGAAAAACGCCAAGCTGTTGTCAGTTTTTTTGAGGGTTTGAATGATGCTATCATCCGGATTGTAGAATTCATTATGGCGGCTGCTCCGATTGGTGTTTTTGCCTTGATGGCAGCGCTGATAGTCGAAATATCGGGCGACAACCCCGCTGAGGCTGTCAGTATTTTGACTGCGCTACTTTGGTACAGCTTTGCTGTGTTGTTGGGACTGACTTTGATGATTGTGGTTGTCTATGCGACGATGGTGCGTTTTATGACCCGTGTGAGTGTGGTCAATTTTTTGGCGGCAATCCGCCCGGCACAGATTTTAGGATTCAGCACCAGCTCTAGCAGTGCGACCCTCCCCGTAACGATGGAGTGTTGTCAGAAGGACCTGAATGTGTCAGAAGAAGTATCAAGCTTCGTACTACCGCTCGGTGCTACCATCAATATGGATGGTACAGCCTTGTACCAAAGTGTTGCGGCGGTGTTTATTGCCCAAGCCTTGGGAATGGAATTGAGCATCACCCAACAACTGATGATTGTGATGACGGCCACCCTAGCCTCTATCGGCTCTGCCGGCGTACCTGGTGCGGGGATGGTGATGTTGGTCATTGTGTTGGAGGCCATTCAAGTACCGCCCGAAGGAATTGCCCTCATTGTGGGGGTAGACCGCCTGCTGGATATGTGTCGTACCATTGCCAACGTAACTGGCGATGCGGCTGTCTGCCTTATTGTGTCGGAAGGCGAACGCAGCAAGGCTGCTGCCGAAGCGAAGCAAGAGCTAGTCTAACTCTTTGGCAGTTTGTGCTACTGATTTTGCTGGGAAATATATGCACCAGAAACCTTTGGTAATCAAGTCTTATAAACCCTCAAATCAAATGAATCTTGGTATAAATATCCGCTCTTAACGTTTTTGAAGTTTTATGAAAATAGTGATTGGTGGCGACCACGCCGGATTCAGCTACAAACAAGCGCTTGTAGCTCACCTCCAAACCCAAGGGCACAGTGTGCAAGACCTTGGGCCTTTTAGCGATGCCTCTGTAGATTACCCCGACTTTGCACATCCGGTAGCCAAGGCTGTCAGTGCTCAAGAAGCCGACTTAGGCATCTTGATTTGTGGTAGTGGCAATGGTGTAGCCATTACGGCCAACAAACACGCCGATATCCGTGCTGCTCTTTGTTGGAACACAGAACTGGCAGCACTTGCACGACAACACAACGATGCCAATGTGTTATGTCTGCCGGCCCGCTTTGTAAGCCTAGAAGCCGCACAGGCAATGGTGGATACTTTCCTACAAACGGCTTTTGAAGGAGGACGACACGCCAACCGCGTAGGTAAAATCTGCCCATAACACTCCGCATAAACATCCCCACTAGGCCTGAATCCTGTGGGGAGGTAGTGTTTGCTGCCCTATTGCTCACCCTTATTGGTTTTGGTATGGATTGGCATTTACTCAACATCGCCGTATCGGTTCTGTGTGCCATCATCTTGTTTATGTATGGCCTCAAGGCGCTCAGCCTAGAGATAGAAGACTTGGCTTCGGAGCAACTCAAAAGCTGGCTGGAACGGGTAACCAAGAACCGCTGGCGTGGATTTCTGATAGGGGCGGGTTTTACGGCAGTGATTCAGTCGAGTAGCGCTGTTTCGTCGATGACCATCGCCTTGGTCAATAGCCAAGTACTGAGTTTTCAGAACAGTCTGGCGATTTTATTTGGAACCAATGTGGGTACGACGGCTACGGCCTGGTTGGTCTCCTTCGATTTGCAAAGCTTTGGCCCCTTGTTTATCGTATTGGGTTGGATACTGGGTGTTTCGCCTGTGCGGATACGGCTCTTGGGGAAGGCCATATTCTATTTTGGCTTTATCTTTTTCAGCCTCAACCTTATCAACAGCGCCTTGGCGCAGGTCAAAGACGACCCGATGTTGTTGACTTGGATTCAGGCGGTAGATGGTTGGGGGGAAGGCATTGTGGTTGGGCTAGTGATTACAGCCTTGGTACAGTCTAGCTCAGTCGTAACGGGCTTGTGTATCCTCTTGGTGAGCCAAGGGATTTTGAGCACCGAAGCGGCCATTGCCATGGTGATAGGAGCCAATGCGGGTACTACCAGCACCGCCCTGCTGGCTAGCATCGATTTCGAACAAACCGCCCGTATGGGGGCTGTGGCCAACTTTATATTTAACCTAACCGGCTCATTGTTATTTTTGCCCTTGGTGGGTGTGCTGACGCAGTTTGTCCAAAGCATAATGGAAGCCCCTGCACAGCAGTTGGCCTTGGCACACTTGATTTTCAACCTTGTAACATCCCTCTTGTTCTTGCTCCTGCTTAGCCCGTTCCATCGGCTACTCCTATGGTTGATGCGCCCCAAGGGAAGAGAAGCGGCATAGTCAAAAAAAGGTGTAAATTTGTAGGCTATATGAGAAAGCTGGCCAACCCCCTAATACGTCCGGCCTTGCTCAACGGCCTCTGGCTTGGGCTAGGTTTTATCGGTTTGTTTTTGTTATTGATTTATTATCAGCGCTTTATTGGCGGGTATCGGGTATTATTTTTCCCCTTACACCTGTTGGGCGTGAGCTATGGCCTGTGGCAAATGCAAAGCATAGAGCAGCGCCCATTGCGCTGGGGCGAAGGCTTTGGCTGGGTAATGTTTATGTCGGCAGTGGCGGCCTTGGTTTCGGCTACATTCAGGATGTTCTTCTTGGGTTTATCTACTGATACCCTGAACCAACTCCGCCAGCAAGCCTACCAATACCTCAGCACACGCGGCGAAACCGCAGAAAGCATCCAAAAAGTATTGTCAGGGATGCAGCCACAAGGCTACTTCTTGCTCGAAATCACCTCTACCCTATTTACCGCCCTATTCATTGCCCTGCCCCTAGTGGCTGCCATACGCCTCACCTCCCTCCCCAAAAAATAACCAACTTACTCCCTACCCCATACCCCCAAAACCTATGTCCTACGCTTATGATATTTCGGTAGTGGTTCCCTTGCTCAACGAAGCCGAGTCCTTGCCGGAGCTATGCGCTTGGATAGATCGTGTGATGCAAGCCCACCAATTTGACTACGAGTTGATTATGGTTGATGATGGTAGCCGCGACAACTCCTGGGAAGTAATCCAACAACTAAGCCAGCAGTACCCTACCTTACGCGGCATTCGGTTTACGCGCAACTATGGCAAGTCGGCAGCCCTACACACCGGCTTCAAGCTATGCCGGGGAGAGGTTGTCATCACTCTGGACGCCGACCTACAGGATATCCCTGATGAGATTCCGGAGCTGTATACAATGCTCAAAACACAGGGCTACGATATGATTTCGGGCTGGAAACAAAAGCGGCAAGACCCACTCAGCAAGACGCTCCCCACCAAGTTATTCAACTACGTTACACGTTTGTTTTCGGGGATTAAGCTCCACGACTTCAACTGCGGCCTCAAGGCCTATCGCGCCCCCGTAGTACAGAGCATCGAGCTGTATGGCGAGATGCACCGTTATATTCCCGTGTTGGCAAAATGGGCCGGTTTTGAACGCATTGGGGAGAAAAAAGTACAGCACCAAGCACGTAAATACGGCTATACCAAGTTTGGGCTGGAGCGCTTTCTGTATGGCTTCCTCGACTTGCTCTCCATCACCTTTGTTACCCGCTTCCGCAAGCGCCCAATGCACTTCTTCGGCACAATGGGCGTGCTGTCGTTTATGGCCGGATTTGTGATAGCCTGCTGGCTGATTGCCGAGCAGTTTTTTGGTTGGAACGCCCAAGTCGGCAAAAGCCTCGTTACCAATCGCCCATTGTTTTATCTGGCGCTAGTGGCCATCATCGTTGGGGTACAGTTGTTTATGGCCGGCTTCTTAGGAGAGCTGTTAGCCACCCACCAACACCGCCAAAACGACTATCTCGTGGCCGAACGCCTTAACCTCTCAGACGAAAATACCCCCAAGGCGAAAGGTAATAAGGGTATGGATGACTACTGAGGGCTTTGTATACAAATATTTGCCTGATTTTATGAAAATAACCATACTAACACTGGGGACGCGAGGAGATGTTCAGTCTTATGCTGTTTTGGGGCAAGCCCTCAAACAACGCGGACATCACGTAACGCTCTCAACGGCCAAAAACTTCGAACAGCTCGTAAAATCCTACGGTATCGACTTTGTACCCGTAGAAGCAGATTATCAGGCCATTTTACAGTCAGAAGAAGGTAAGAAAATAATGAAAGGCAACCCATTTGCCATCAGTAGAAATTTGGACAAATGGATTTACCCGCTCATCAGGCAATCACTTACTGAGTTTTATCATTTGGCCAAAGACAGCGACCGAGTAGTGTATCACGTCAAAACAATGGCCGACAGCTTTGCCGAGTTGTTTCCTGAAAAAATGATTAGGGCGATGGTTGTTCCGGGTGTTCAACCTACCCGTGCATTTGCCAACCCTGCCTTTAGTGGCTTATCAGTACCGCCACTGCTACATCCGCTGAGCTATAAGCTCACAAACTGGGGCATCAAGATGCTTCAAAAACCTATCGGAGCGTTTAGGGAGAGTGTCGGGTTGCCCCGAAAGTACAGCATCCCCGAAACAAAGTTTCTCTATGGTATCAGCGAACATCTGCTGCCAAAGCCGGCAGACTACCCCGAAAACGCCCATTTTACAGGGTTTTGGTTTGGATTGGCGGACGAAGATTTACCTGAAGCCCTCCTTGAATTCATCGCGTCTGGAACGCCTCCCCTGCTCCTGACCTTTGGCAGTATGCCCTTTCAAAGCAAGTTTGACCTGCAAACTGCCATCAACACCCTGACCACACAATTTGACACCCGCATCATCGTGGTCAGAGGATGGGGGCTAGACCAAACCAAACGCATCGAAAGTAACCCGAAAGTAAAAGTAATTGCTGCGGCTCCTTATGAAAAACTCTTTCCGTTGACCAAGGCCGTCATTCATCACGGCGGCATTGGCACAACAGCCGCCTGCTTGCGTGCCGGCAAGCCCTGTATGATTTGTCCTATCTTATATCCTATTGGCGACCAACAGTTTTGGGGACAACAAGCATACCGTAAAGGATTTGCCCCAAAACCCATACCCATTAGCAAGATGACAGAGAGGCTGTTTTTGAAAAGCATTGAAACGCTATTGACCAACCAACTGCTTTATGACAATGCACAGCAGCTACAAAAACGAATCAACCAAGAAAATGGTGTTGAGAACGCAATTGCAGTCATTGAGAAAGTATAGGTGTTTGTGTCGTGTTGACACAAACACCTCCTCAACCTCATACAGTCATTCTTAGTTTTTTACAATCCTCAAGCGCTTATTGGTTCTGCCAGTGAGTGCATTGACAATGTAAGTTCCGGCGGGCAATTGCGTCAAATCTAGGGTGAAGACCTCTGCAAACGTCGCTGCAGCTTGTGTATATACCAACATTCCTTTGGCATCATATACCTGCACGCTCAAATCATCAAGTGTACCCAGCGTATTTTTGATATAAAAAATACCATTGGCGGGGTTAGGGTAGACAATGAGCTGTATGAGGTCTTCATTGCCCAAGCCACTTCCTAGGACTTGTACCTGAATCGGCACAGACACCAGTTCATCAACTGTATAGCATCCCGTGGCAACATCGGGTATCAAGCGTACACTGACGGCATCGCCATTGCGTAAGCCTCGTGTAGCCCATTCCACTCCATTAGCTTCTGGAATACGCACCCCATTCACCAACCACTCAAACACAGGGTTGGCACCTGCTTCGGTAGCCGTGGCCTCAAAGCGTACTTCTTCCCCTTGGTTGATAGTCCAGTTTTGATGATCGATAGAGCTACGCACACTCAATGTAGGAGTTGCTAGCTCTGAAGACTTGACTACATAGCTACGCTCTACGGGGCCGCTAAAGCAAGCTCCGTTGGGGGTAACTTGTACCCGCACTACATCTCCTTGTTCAACCAAGGCTGTAAACTGTGCTCCGGTAGCGCCTGCGACTGCTTGCCCATTAATAAACCATTGGAAGAAGGGAGCGCTGCCCGCATTAGTTACTACTGCGTCAAAGCTAGCCGGCACACCCACACAAACTATAGACTGCTGTGGGCGTAATTGTAGGGTAGGGACAGTTTGTGGGCGTATATTGGCTGTGAGGACATTACTCATCACAACACCGCCACAAGCGCCTCCCTGTAATAATACCCTTGCTTGTACACTGGCTCCATTGGCCAATGAGGCGGTAGTAAAGGTGCTGCTAGTTTCGCCCGATACTGGGATACCATTGATTAACCATTGATATTGCACTGAGTTGCCCGCAGTGCTTCCGTTCAATGTGAGACTGTACGTGATTTGTTGCCCTTGACAAACTTGCTGTTCTCCTATGTTTGACTGTATGCTTGCTGTAGGTAAGTTCCCCGCCAAGCTGATGATGATGTCGGTCGCTGTTCCTGTTCCCGAAAAACAAGCTTCTGTAGCGCTCACACTGACGCTCACCAAATCGCCACTGCTCAAGTTGGTCGTAGTATAGGTCAGGACATTGTTGGCCACGATTGTACCATT
Organism: Eisenibacter elegans DSM 3317; assembly: GCF_000430505.1. NCBI lineage: Bacteria > Pseudomonadati > Bacteroidota > Cytophagia > Cytophagales > Microscillaceae > Eisenibacter > Eisenibacter elegans. The sequence goes on from NZ_AUMD01000022.1 coordinate 78,598, forward strand.
CACTCGCCAGACAATGATTGGGTTAGCGCCTGCATTGGGGTTGGCCGTAAAGGTTACCGAAGTACCAGAGCATATCGCACCGGTAATATTGCGGCTTAGTGTTACACTTGGTGTCTGCTGGTTGACTGTCATCGCGATGATGTTGGAGCTGGCTGTAGCGCTGCTCACACAAGTCAAAGAACTTGTCAACAACACACTCACCACATCCCCATTGGACAAACTGCTGCTGTTGAATGTGCTCGATGTAGCTCCAGATACATCAGACCCGTTCACTCGCCACTGATATGTGGGGCTGACTCCGCCATTCACCGGTGTGGCCGTAAAGCTCACATTGCTGCCGCTGCAAATCTCCGTCGAACTTGCTGATATAGATACTGATGGCGTTACGGGCGTGTTGACCGTCATCGCGATGGTGTTGGAGCTGGCTGTAGCGCTGCTCACACAAGTCAAAGAACTTGTCAACAACACACTCACCACATCCC
>NZ_KE387152.1:0-199285 GCF_000430505.1 Eisenibacter elegans DSM 3317
GGCAGCCATGCCCTCCGGTCTCGGGGGTGGGGATTAAGGGACAAATCGCAAGACTAACCGCCCCGTGAAGGTTCGAGTCCTTCCCTTACAGCCAGTGTTTTTAATGGCAAAAATACCCAAACATTACACCCGTTTGCCTTTGGCAAGCGGGTTTTCAAATGATTTTTTGGCAAGGGGAAAATTGTCGGTACTTAGTAACCGAAAGTAGGAGGGACTTTTGGGCAAGTGCCAATAAATCCATAATTTTGCTGTGCGTTTGGCATTCTCATTTCTCAATCCCCTACTCCATGTCTAAAATCATCATTGCTATCGATGGATACGCAGGTTGTGGCAAAAGTACTACTGCCAAGCAGGTAGCGAAAGCGCTCAACTATGCCTACATCGATACCGGCGCTATGTATCGCGCAGTTACACTTTACTTCCAAGAGCAGCAAGTGCCTCTTGATAATGTAGCGGCTATCGATGCAGCGCTCGAACAGATAGACATCCGTTTTGAGGCCAATCCCGCCCAACAACGCAATGAGACTTTCCTCAATGGACGCAATGTCTCCAATGAAATCCGAAGCCTGAGCGTTTCGGAGCAGGTGAGCGAAGTAAGCGCGCTCCCTGCTGTACGCAAAGCCATGGTTGCCCAACAACAACGAATGGGGCAAGCAAAGGGGGTCGTGATGGATGGGCGCGACATAGGCTCCAATGTATTCCCCGAAGCCGAACTGAAAATCTTTATGACTGCTGACCTAGAAGCTCGCGCCCGCCGCCGCCAAGTAGAGCTGCAAGGCCAAAACCAATCGGCTTCGCTCAATCAAATCGTAGAAAACCTACAGAAAAGAGACTTCTTGGATACTAGCCGCGCCGAAGCCCCGCTTACCCAAACCGCCGACGCAATAGTCATCGATACCACCACACTGACGATTGCCGAGCAAACCGACCGCGTATTGGCGCTTGCCACACAAATCCTTGCCAAACAACAAACAATTTGATTCAAACAAATTGTTACCTCTTTGAGAATAATTCACCTAACCCACCCTCCTAACGGCACTGCAAGGTGTCTATGTGTATGCTAAAAGTAACCATCGATAAAAATTCAGGCTATTGTTTTGGTGTGGAATATGCCATCCAAATGGCTGAGGATGCACTCGACGAAAGCGGGCAGCTCTACTGCCTTGGAGATATTGTACACAATGATAAAGAGGTTAAGAGGTTGAAATCCAAAGGATTGCAGGTGATTTCGAGAGAAGAATTAAAAACACTACACGACTGCAAGGTGCTGATTCGCGCTCACGGCGAGCCTCCCGAAACCTACCAAACCGCCCTCCAAAACAATATAGAGCTGATAGACGCTTCGTGCCCTGTGGTACTCAAGCTCCAAAATCGCATCAAAAATGCCTATGACAAAGCCACCGACGAAGCAGGGCAAATCGTCATCTATGGCAAAGAAGGCCACGCAGAAGTCATCGGGTTGAATGGCCAAACCAACCAAGAGGCCATTATTATCACTACGCTCGAAGACCTCGACAAAATCGACTATACTCGCCCCGTTACGCTCTTCAGCCAAACAACTAAGAGTACCCAAGGGTTCTATCAAATAAAAGAGGTCATCAGTCAACGCATCAAAGCCCACCACCCAACACCAGAGGCGGTCTTGTTTGATGCTAACGATAGTATCTGTAGGCAAGTTTCCAACAGAGAGCCACAGCTCGAACAGTTTGCCCAACAACACGATGTCATCCTGTTTGTCAGTGGCAAAAAAAGCTCCAACGGCAAAGCCTTGTACCAAGTGTGTAAGCGCTACAACGAACGCAGCTTTTTTATTGAAGACGAGCAAGATATTCAGCCCGAATGGCTCGAAAACACCGAGACGGTGGGCGTTTGTGGCGCTACCTCCACGCCCATGTGGCTGATGGAGCAAGTGGCCAACTTCGTAACAGATACCCCCGCGCACAGCCTCTCATAAAGAGGCCAAAAAGTAGCTTTAGGCAACTGATTTTCTTGCGAATAAGTGCCTCCCAACTAAGGAAATATCGGATAATTTTATATTTTTGCATCAAATTCAACGAAATTTATATCATTGAACCCTGATGAGAGTTAACATACGCAAAGGCTTCGACATTAATCTGAAAGGCAAAGCCGCCAAAACCTTGGTGGAAGATGTGCGTCCCAATTTGTACGCGCTACAGCCTACTGATTTTGTGGGTATTAGCCGCCCCAAAATACTGGTTCAGCCCGGTGATAACGTACAGGCCGGTACGCCCTTACTTTTTGATAAGTTCAACCCTGAAGTAATGTTTACCGCTCCGGTCAGCGGCGAAGTTACGGAAATAGAGCGTGGCGACCGCCGCAAGCCCTTGGCCATCAAAATATTGGCGGACAAGGAGCTGAGCTATGTCAGCTTCCCCAAGTATGACCTAGGGTCGCTGGCTGGTGTTTCGGCAGAAGAAGCACGCAGCAGCTTGCTCAAAAGCGGTGTATGGGTCAACCTAATCGAGCGCCCCTTTGGCTTGGTAGCCAACCCCGAGCACACGCCCAAGGCAATCTTTATCTCAGGTTTTGACTCTGCGCCCCTAGCTCCTGACTATGAGTTTGTTTTCAAAGGCCAAGAGCAGTACCTACAAGCAGGGATTGATATCTTACAAAAGCTGACTCCGGGCAAAATCCATATCAGCACCCACACCCAACAAGGTGCCGGCTCCATCTTCAAAAAGCTCCAAAAGGTAACCCATCACGAATTTGCAGGCCCACACCCTGCGGGGAACGTAGGTGTTCAAATCCACCAAATAGACCCCATCAACAAAGGGGAATATGTATGGACAGTTACGCCTTATGGACTTCAACAAATCGGACGATTGTTCTTGGATGGCCGCTATGATGCCTGCAAAGTGATTGTGCTTGCCGGCTCAGAGCTGAACCAACCCCAATATTATAATATCATCAATGGCGCACAACTGAAGCCATTGCTCCAAGGCAACGTAAACAACAGCAATGTACGCGTAATCTCGGGCAATGTCCTCACAGGCACCAAGACCAGCGAAGAAGGATTTTTGGGCTTCTACCACACTCAAGTAAGCGTATTGCCCGAAGGCAACCACCATGAGTTCTTGGGCTGGATTCTGCCCAGCACCAAAAAGCTGAGCTTCCAGCGCGCTTTTGGCCTGCTTTCATTCCTCAATGGCAAAAACCAAGAATATGTGATGGATACCAACCTCCACGGCGAGGAACGCGCATTCGTACAAACGGGTGTGTTTGAGCAGGTACTCCCAATGGATATCTATCCAACCTTTTTACTCAAGGCCATCTTGTCTCGTGATTTCGAAGCGATGGAAGAGCTTGGTATCTATGAGGTGCTAGAAGAAGACTTCGCCCTCTGCGAGTTTGTGGACGTTTCCAAAATGGAAATCCAAGCCCTTATCCGTGAAGGTTTAGAAGCACTACAAAACGCCTAATCTTCACATCACTAGCACACTGTTCGTATTTCAATCATAAGCGTATATACTGATGCAATTCATTCGTAACATACTTGACAAACAAAAGCCGCTCTTTGAAAAAGGCGGCAAATTGGAGCGTTGGTATCCGGCTTTCGAGGCATTTGAGACTTTTGCCTTTGTGCCCAACCATACTGCTCCTGCCAAAGGCGCACACGTTCGCGATGCCATAGACCTCAAACGGATGATGATGACTGTCATTATCGCCATGGTACCCTGCTTGCTTTTTGGTATATGGAACGTAGGCTATCAACATTATTTGGCGCTTGGCCAAGCAGCCTCTTTCGTAGACATGATGATTGTCGGTGCTATCAAAGTACTGCCACTGGTCGTGATCTCTTATGGAGTAGGGCTAGGGATAGAATTTGGTTTTGCGGTGATGAAAGGCCACTCTGTCAATGAAGGATACTTGGTCAGCGGAATGCTTATTCCGCTCATTATGCCCGTAACAGTGCCCTTGTGGCAGGTAGCCCTCGCTACTGCCTTTGCCGTAGTGATTGGCAAAGAAGTATTTGGAGGTACAGGGATGAACATTCTCAACGTTGCCATGACGGCACGCGCCTTCCTATATTTTGCCTATCCTGTCCGTATGGCCGGTAGTACAGTGTGGACGTATGTACCCGAAGGTGCTACAGTGGTCAACGGATATTCTGGCGCTACAGCGCTAGGTGTTGCTGCCGAGAAGTCCAAACAACTTTATGATGCAAAAATAGCCGCCATACAAGCCAATGGGACTATTCCTTCTATTGAGGGGGCAATAGAATCGAGCTTTGCTACAGACTGGTGGGCTGCCGATATGTACTCGGCCTGGAGTATGTTTATTGGTACTATCCCCGGCTCTATTGGCGAAACCTCTACCTTGGCCTGCTTGATTGGCGCGGCCATCCTCATCATCACTGGCGTAGGAAGCTGGAAAATCATCGTAGGGGGCTTTGCTGGTGCTTATGCGCTTGCCGCAGCATTTTATGCCCTAGCACTCTATACAGATGCGGGCACTGCTTATATGGCGATTCCACCGCATTATCACCTGATTATGGGAGGTTTGGCCTTTGGAATTGTTTTTATGGCTACTGACCCCGTAACAGCTACCCAAACAGAAAAAGGAAAGTGGATCTATGGCTTCTTGATTGGCGCGCTTACCGTACTCATTCGCGTATTTAACCCTGCATATCCCGAAGGAATTATGCTGGCAGTATTGCTGATGAACGTATTTGCCCCCTTGATTGATTACTATATCGTAGGTGCCAACAAAGCCCGCCGCTTGAAGCGCCTCAAACTTAAAGCTGCCTAACCCATGAATAAGAACTCGAATATATACGTAACGCTCTATGCCATAGGGCTGACAGTCATCTGTGGCGCATTGCTGGCCTCTGCCTTTGAGGTGCTCAAACCCAATATTGCAGCAAACCAAGCTTACGATTTGCGCCGCAACGTGCTCTTAGCTTCTATTAAGCTCGAAAAAGGTGATAACGTAGATGCTATTTTTGAAAAGCGTGTGAAGACTTTGGTCATCAATGCCAAAGGCGAAATAGTAAAAGGCCAAGACGCTGAAAAGGTAAACCTAGCCGAAGAATATCGCAAAAAGCGAGAAGAACGCATCTACCCAGTATATATATTGGGTAAGGAAGGCAGCCCCGATGTAGTCGAAGCCTATATTATGCCCTTGTATGGCTTTGGCCTATGGGACAATATCTTCGGGTATGTAGGTATTGATACCGACGGCGAAACCATCAAAGGGGTAGTCTTTGGCCACAAAGGCGAAACTGCCGGCCTTGGCGCACGCATTACCGACAATGACATCCAACGCCGATTCATCGGTAAGAAAATCTTTGAAGGAGATAAGCTTACCCCCGTAACGATGGTCAAAGGAGAACGCGGTGGCGGAGATGTCAGCATCAAGGCCTTTGCCGACCAACCACACCAAGTGGACGGAATGTCAGGCGCTACCCTTACTGCTGAAGGCCTGTCTAATATGCTTGATGATTACCTCCGTGGTTATGAAGCCTATATTCGCGCTGAGCGTGCCAAAAAAAGTAAAAACTTATAACCTATTGATAACCCATGGCAGAAGTTGCAGTAAAAGAAGTTAAGAAAAAAGAAGCGCTTTTTTCAAAACGTAATAAAACCATATTTGCAGACCCTTTGAGCGATAATAACCCGATTACTGTACAGGTATTGGGTATCTGCTCCGCATTGGCGATTACCGCACAGATGTTGCCCGCCGTTGTGATGAGCTTGTCGGTGATTTTTGTGATGTGCTGCTCCAGTGTATTGTTCTCACTCATCAGCCGGACCGTGCCCAAAAGCATCCGTATCATGGTGCAGCTGGCTGTTATTGCCTTGTTCGTAATCTTGGTAGACCTTTTCCTTAAGGCATACCTCTACGATGTGTCGAAGCAGTTGAGTACTTTCGTAGGACTTATCATTACCAACTGTATCGTAATGGGACGCTTAGAAGCCTTTGCCGGTAACCCCGAAAACAGTGCTTGGTCTTCTTTCCTCGATGCCCTCGGCAACGCCCTCGGCTATGCCATCATCTTGATTGCCATTGCATTCTTGCGTGAGCTTTTCGGGGCGGGCAGCCTTTTCGGATACCCTGTGTTTAATCAAGTATTTGCGCTATTCGGCTCAGAAATGACTTACGAAGGCAACGGCTTGATGTTGCTCCCTGCCGGGGCTTGCGTAGCAGTAGGGGTGATTATCTGGATACAGCGCTACTGGAACGGATACGCAGAGGCTGAGTAAGCACTGCTCAAAATACATTATCACATTCAAAAGCAAATACAATTATGAATGAGTTGATTAATTTGGGCGTAAAGTCCATTTTTATAGATAACATGATTTTTGCCTACTTCTTAGGCATGTGTTCTTACCTTGCTGTCTCGAAGCGTGTGCCTACGGCAATGGGCTTGGGCTTGGCCGTAATTTTCGTACTGTCCGTTACTGCTCCGCTCAACTGGATGATTAGCAACTACCTGCTCAAAAAAGGAGCCTTGGAGTGGGTTGGCCCCCAGTTTGCGGAAGTAGATTTGAGCTTCCTCAACTTCATCGTATTTATTGCCGTTATTGCCTCATTCGTACAGTTGGTAGAGATGATCATCGAGAAATTCTCTCCATCTCTTTATGGCTCTTTGGGTATCTTTTTGCCCCTTATTGCGGTAAACTGCTCTATCTTGGGCGGCTCTCTCTTTATGATTGGTCGGGATTATACCCTGCCTCAAGCTACTGTATTCGGCCTTGGTTCGGGTATTGGTTGGTTGTTGGCCGTATTGGCGCTGGCAGCTATCCGCGAAAAAATCCGTTATTCTGATGTACCCAAGCCCTTACGTGGCCTAGGCATTACCTTTATCTTGGTAGGTCTGATGGCCTTTGGCTTCTTAGGCTTCTTGGGCTTTAAGCTCTAATATAGCCCCGGCAATTATTGTCATAAAAAAAACCGTCTCGTAAATCGTGAGATGGTTTTTTTATGTCCAATCAAGAGATATGATTGGGCTATCTTTTAGACTTCATTTTTTGTGCCTGGCGGGCGGCCAATCGGCGTTTTCGCGCATCAGGTGTATCCGTAAAAGAAGCAAGCCACATATCGCTTTTGAGCCTGTTGAGCGGGCCTTTGACCAAGATGCACAAGGTTACAGATTGTTGGGCAGCAGCCGATACTTTATTGAGAGAGTATTGTTCGGTAAAATTATTTAGAGGCACTTTTATCATCATATCCAGCGATTCGTCGAGCTGGTAGGTTCCGCCAATAGCAAAATAAATCACACTAGTGCCGATGATCATTTCGGGGATGATGAGCTTATCTTGTTTGACTTCAAAAACATTGTTCAGCGTCGGAAAATAAACAGTCTCTAGGTCTCTATTTCTGAAAATATAGCGGGAGAGTTTGATTAGAGGAGGAAACTTGACCAACACCCCGTTGACAATCCGAATGTCGGCAATGGCCTGGGTATGGCGGCTATCGAGGTTGAGGTAGGTATCAAACTTGCCTTGCATGGTAATATCAGCCGAAAAGCGCCCACGGATGTTTTGGTCGGTAAAGAAGTGTTGGCCAAAATTTTCCATCGCCACAAAAAACTGATTGATATTGACACGGTCAATATCGGCATTGAGGGTTACGGCCAAAGAGTCTTGGTTTTGTACTTCGATAGAGGCATCTAGGCTGATAAGCCCCTCCAAGGCGTGCATCGAGAGGCGTTCGAGCTGGATACTACTATCGGCAATATGGATGGCTGCGTGGATGTCGCGGCCTTTGATTTTGCGAAAACTGAGGCTGTCGATAGTGCCTTCGAGGTCTAGATCTATACGGCTCGATGTTGCCAAGGAGTACATCTTGCTTTGCTTGAGCGCTACTGGGTTGAGCTTGCGCAAATGAGATTGGTATTTGAGCGGATTGCGATGCCCGGCTTTGTTGAGCTGAATAATCTCGCTGACATCAATGTAGTGAGATTTGAAAGCGGCCTTGAGCTGTAAGGCATTGTCTCCCAGTAGAAAAGGAGCCAGATTTACAAAGTTGCCGCTGAGGGTAAGATCGCTTTGGCCAATAGACACACGCATTTGTTGTACCTTCACATAACTGCTATCAAACTGAAATAGCCCACTTACCCCGCTGAGCGCTATGCCTAGGTTTCGAAACTTGACGTCGAGGCTGTCAGGGCGTACATACCCTTTGATGAGCATGGGCGCATCGGGGTTGTCTCGAAGGTCATTGAGTCGCCCCTTGAATACTACCATCACATCAGCGGCTCCCCGCATTTTTTCAATACCACTATTGCCAATAATCTCGAAGACGTGGGCAAGATTCAGCCGCCCTTGGCAGCGAATATCAATCTCGGGGTCGCTTAGGTCATTGATTTTCAGCTTGATATCCAAAGGTTTGCCATTGTTGAGCGCCTCTATAGATTCAAAGCGCAGCTGCGTGGTTTTGGGCGAAGGCAATACACCTTTGATGGTATTGGCAAAGCTCCCCCTGAGCTTTAGTTGGCTGAGGGTGTCTTGCAGAGGGCGATTGATGAGGAGCAAATCATAACAAGAAAAATCTACCCGCACCTGTGGTTGGTTGTTGGGAACAAACCTGCCATATAGGTTGAGGTGTGCATCGAGTGTACCCTCGCTCTCGTAGTTGGCCACAATGCTCTGGAGTCGTGGAGGGAGAAACCCAAAAGCTTGCAATAGCCCAACCTGCGGCAGGCGGACACTTAGGTGATAGCTGTTGGCCTCCCGAAAATTGATTTTCATTTTGGCTTCTATGGGCGTGTGGTCAAGCTCAAAACGCGAACTCTCTATCAGCAGTTGGTTTTGTACTATATCAAACCCTGCCTGAAGGTCGATAGAGGCGTATTTGTGTAGCAAAAAATCATTTTCAGGAACACGCCTGCTAAACGACAAGCGCTCTATGGTCAAATCGCCCCGCAGGCGGCCACCGAGCTTCCCTGTTTGTAAGCGTGCTTGGTTCAGCAAAACATCTTTGAACTGTAGGTGGATGTCGCTTTTTTTGGCGATGTTTTGTGAGCGGAATGATACCCCTACCAAACGGATACGAGGCAAGCGCCCCAGGGAAGTTAGGGTCTCTGGAAGAGACTTGGCGGGGGTATCGGTCTTGTCGCGTGGTTTTTGGATGTCAAAAAGTTTTTGGTCTTGCGCATCGTGAACGAGGGCTATCTCGCCGTTGTATAGCGTCAGGCTGTGCAAGCGGATTTTCCCACGCAACAAGGGGCGCATTTGAAGCCTGATATCTAGCGCGGCTAAGTGAACAACACTGGGACATATTTCGGGGTTCAGGCTGGGTAGGTCGATGTGGTGTAGGCGCACCCCCACACGAGGAAAGTGCCGTAGCCACGAAATACCCACATAACGAATCTGTGGGCGAACTCGGAGTTGAGCCGCGCCAAAGGTCTCTAGCTGACCCTGTGCCCACGGTTGGGCAAACCACGAAACACCTTGTAATAGCCCTTCAAAAATCAATGGCAAGAGCAAGGCCAATATCAATAGTCGCTGATAACGCTTGTTGAATCGATAGTTTCGACGCATAGGAATAGCATTCGGTCAAAGATGCTTAAACGCACTTTGCTTTATTCTGACAAAAAGATAACCAAAAAAAACTAGGTTTCGATATGTCAGCGTTTTTTTTTACCTTTGCTGACCAATGGTCATTTTTTGACCATATTCATAATTGCATTTTATTATGGCTTATATCGAAGATTATCACCAGCTCAAGGCGCTATCCGAAGCACTCCCAGTAGGGGGGGCAGGGGTGTACCAAAATTTGACCTTGCGTAGCCTGACTTTTCAGTCCAATATTGATACGGTCTTCCCCGGAGGCCAACAATATTATACCCCCAAAGCAGAAGGCATCAGTATGCAGGCTTTTTACAAAGCCTTGGCCGACAATACGCTGGATGGCATCATTCAAATCAGTGATGCTGAAATAGCCGAAAATAAATCTTTTCGATACCTGCTCTTACAGCCCAAAGAGCAGTTACGCAGTCAAGAGCTGATTATTTTCTTTCACGGCCTCAACGAAAAAGACTGGAGCAAGTACCTCCCTTGGGGGCAGGTTTTGGCCTCGCGCACAGGCAAGAGCGTGTTATTTTTCCCGCTGGCTTTCCATATCGACCGTGCCATAGAGACTTGGGTGAGCAGTAGGCCTATGAACCAACTCAGCAAAATACGTACACAGGCTTTTGATGGGCTGACAGAAAGCTCTTTTACCAATGCGGCGATCAGTGCGCGGCTACACTTGGCTCCCGTGCGTTTCTTCCTTTCCGGGTTAGCCACTTACAATGATGTGATCCAGTTGGTTACTCAGATTCGGATGGACAATCACCCGCACATCCACAACCAAGCCTCGGTCGATTTCTTTGGGTTTTCGGCAGGTGCTTTTCTGACCCAAATCCTGATGATGGCCAACCGTGGGGGCTTGTTTGAGCAGAGCCGCGCCGCGCTTTTCTGTGGAGGCAACTTGTTGAGTGATATGCGCCTGACTTCGCGCTACATCCTCGACAGCTGCGCACATCAGGCTGTGCTTGATTTTTTTGTGCGCAATCTGCCCACACACCTCGACCAAGACCCTTTTCTGCGCTTTTTGTTCCAATCGGCCAGCACAGGGGGGGCGTATTTCCAAGCTATGCTCAGCGACGGGGATGAAGCCAGAAACCGCCTGCGGCAAGACCGCTTCGAGACCCTGAGCAACCGGTTGGCGGCTTTCAGCCTAGCCAAGGACAATATTATGCTTCCCGAAGACATCCAGAAGGCGCTGCGCTTTGATACCACTACCGCGCCCATTATTCACCGCTGTTTTGACTTTGACTTTCCCTATTCGCATATGAATCCCTTCCCCATCCAACCAAAATACCAAAACGAGGTAATGCAGGCGATGGATGAAGTATTTGGGGCAATGGCGGACTTCTACACACAGAGTGCTCCCAATGCATCCACAACCGCCAAAATGCATAAAATGTCTACATTGTAGCAGCTACGAATGCGCACGGAGTAGCATAAGTTTAGTGCATTCGCAGCCAAACTGAAAGCCAAACATAGAAAAAAGTCATCCCAAAAATATTTCGGGATGACTCAGCTTTGTCCAAACACTAGACAACCGTTGGTATGTTTAACAAAAGATGTTATTCTAGGCGGGTGCTGTTGCCGTCAGGTTGGTAGATGTAGCGGAAAGTATAGTAGCCTGTGGGCATAGAAGAGGTAGGTTGTGCAGGCGCATTTTGGTAATAGCTCAAGATTTCGACCTTGGCAAACTTACCATCGTGGGTACGGAACACCAACACACGCCCCGGGATAGGCGTAATAAGGTTGTTGGATGAGTTGTAGTTGTACCAGCCATTGCCGCTACCAGTAGGAATGGCGTAGTTCTGGCCGTTATCTTGCACAAACTCACTGGCTGCTGGTACGGTCGTAACCTCTTCAAACGTAGCTGTTCTGATGACAGCTGCCGCATTGCCGCTGCGTGTCTCAGTGTCGCGGCTAGAGTTTCCCCCATTGATGATGATGGTCGTTCCTTTGAAGGCAATATCCCAGTTATTGCCCGTTACAACTTGTCCGGTAGCGAAAGAGAATTTCACAAACGGGTTTGCTTGGGTTACTTGCCCGGTCGTACGGTCTATCACATCGTTAGGTGCGTGGATGTTTTCTGCAAGGAGAGCCTCCAGTACTGGTGGTGCCTCGTCTTTTTTGTTGTTACAAGCGCTGAAGGTAGTGAGGCAGAGCAAAGTAAAAGCCACTAATCGGGTGAGATACGTTGTTTTCATTTTTGTGTTATATTTAATTAGACTTATAATAAATAATTGAATAAAAATTTTTAGAGCTGACAGCTCAAGCTAGCCCACCATAGCCTACCAGGCATATTGGGCATCATTTGTTGATTTTGTTGGTTAAGTAAGTTTTCACATCCTACTTGAAACTGGAACATCTGCTTATAGAAGCGCTTGGCAGCGGTGGCGTTGAGCGTCCAAAAGCCGGGGACATACTCGCTGTCATCATCGAGGATAAGGTTGCCGTTGCGGTCTCCAAAGCCATATCGCCCACGGTATACAGCGCGCAAGTTGGCAGTAGTACCTGTCTTTTCGTGGTTGTAGAAGAGCTTCACATTGGCCATATGCCGGCTGCGGTTGAAAAGCCCACCATAATCTTGGCGAGTGATGCGTCGGGTGATGAGTGTTTGTGGGTCGCGGCTAAAAAGCTGTCCGGCATCGATTTGATCCAATACTTCTTTGTCTTTGGCATCCAAGAACTGATACCCACCCGAAAGCGTGAACGAAGGACTGAGTACGTAGCTCAGGTCTGTTTCTACTCCTTGGGTGTAGATGGCGCTCAGGTTTCGGTAGCTGAAGATATTCTGCCCGTTGGTGCGCCGCGCTACTACTTGGGTCTCGATCAGGTCTTGGACATCATTGCGGAAGAGGTTGAGTGTCCAGCGGAGCTTGGGCAAGGGCCTGGCACGAAAGCCAAGGTTGTAGGCTGTAGAGCTTTCGGCGCGGATGTTACCCAATAGTGTAGGGTCGAGCAGTAGTTCCGAAATAAGCCCCTGGCTTTGCCACTCGCCAATGATGCGTGGCAGTTCCTCTGCCCCCAATACAGCATATCCGGCAGCGGCATTGTTGAAATTGAGGTATAGTTGGCGAAAATCAGGCGCTTTGAACCCCCGCCCTACGGAGGCCCTCAGTGCCCATTTGGGGCTAAACTCATATTGGAGGGCTGCCTTGGGGCTAATCTGGCTGCCATAAACCGAGTGCGCATCGAGGCGCGCCCCGGCGGTGATATTCCAACGCTCGGACGGAGTCCATTCATATTGGGCAAAGCCATAAATGGTTTCAAACAGCTGCTTGCGTTCATAACGGGTAGCGCTCACATCTTCCCACAGATGCCCGATGCCAAGGGTAAGGTAATGGTTTTCGTGGATGAAGTACTCTGTCTGGTTTTCGAGGCGGGTAAAGTGCTGCGTAAAAAAGGTAGCCTCATACAGGCTGTTGTCTGACTGGTAATTGAGCGCTGAGCGCGTTTGGTATTGCGAATGATAGAGCCGGAAGATGCTTTTCCAGCGCTCACTAACACGCCACTCAAGCGTGGGCGCTAGGTTGTAATCCTGTACCAAACCTTCGCCGCTGATGCGCTGCTCGGCGGCTGTTCCGCTGTTGAGAGCAAAATTACTAGCCTGTGTTTCGCTATAAAAGCGCCCCGAAAGTTGCAGTTTGAGGGCTTTATGGAAAGTATAATAGAGCTTGGTTTGGAAGGTGTAGGCCGCAAAAGGCTCTATGGTTTGCCCAAAGGTTTCGGGCGTGAAGTCGTAGCCGCCGCTGGCATAGCGGTTGGCAAAGAGGTACACACCTAAGTCCTTGTTTTTGAGGTTGATGCCTGCTGATAAGTCTGCTGTGCGGTTAGTACCATAGCGGCTGCTGAGTTGCGCACTGGTGCGGGTGGGGGTCTCGGTAATGATATTGACGACCCCGGCCAAGGCCTCGGAGCCATAGAGGCTCGAAGTAGGGCCTTTGACAATCTCGATTTGCTTGATATTGCCCACCGCAATGCGCGAAAGCTCCAGCGTACCGGCAGTGCGCCCTACCAGCGGCTCTCCGTCGATGAGGATGAGCGTATAGTCAGGGTCAAAGCCCTGCATCTGGATGCCTTGACCGTGGTTGGTAACGATGGCGAGGCCGGTTTGCTCCTGCAAAATCTCATTGAGCCGCAGGCTGCCCATCTGCCGAATTTGCGCCTGATTGATAATCGTTACCGGCATCGGGACGGTACTCAGCGCCCGCTCAGTGCGTGTAGCCGTAATGACCACATCGCTCAAATCCATTTGCCGAAGGCTGTCTCCGGTATTTTTGGCTACTTGGGCCGACAGTGTGCCGCCGTTAAGCAAGCAGATGCTCAGAAGCCCAAGGCAGCGCAAACAGCATATACAAAAACAACACTTAACACGATACATAACAGAGAGGGTTGGTGCGTATGTCCTATGATTTGATGCTGCAAAGATAGAGACTATTTATAATCAATCCAAATAAACTAAACAGATTATTTGTAATTAGTCCAAATAGTTTTAATTTTGCAACATCAATGTGTTCCAAACACCATTTTCAAACCTTTTCCAATGATTGTCCAACCCTTATCTTAAAAGTATAGCAAGATGAAAAAACGCACTCTAACTACCCTGTGGGCTTCTTTGGCGCTGTTATGTGGCGCTGTAAGCTCTTTGAGCGCCCAACAAACATATGACGACAAGCTCCAACAAGACCGCGAAGCTATCAAGGCCATGTGTGGTTGTTATGAAGTAACCTTTGAGTTTGGGGAGACCTTCGCCCCCGATACCAACTATACCTTCAAGCCCAACTACCGCTCAGGCGGCCTCGAATGGGTAACATTGGTAGAAGACAGTGACCGCAAGCTGGTGCTCCAACACCTGCTCATTGTAGGCGACAACAGTATCGTCAAGCACTGGAGGCAAGACTGGCTCTACGAAAATACCGACCTCTATCTATTCGACCAAGGCAACCACTGGCGCTATACCCGACTGCCCAAAAACGAAGTGCGCGGTCAATGGACACAAAAAGTGTTTCAGGTAGATGACAGCCCCCGCTACGAAGGGTCGGCTACTTGGGTACACGTAGACGGTCGCCACTTCTGGGAAAACACCACGCCCGCCCCGCTACCCCGCCGGGAGTTTACCCAACGCAGCGATTACAACGTCATGATACGCCGCAATCGACACGAAATCACCCAATACGGCTGGATGCACGAGCAAGACAACAACAAAGTGCTCCGCTCCGAAGCCGGCGACAAGCTCATTGCCGCTGAAAAAGGCCTCAACCCCTATCGTAAGGTAGACGATAGCCGTTGCAAACCTGCCCAAGACTGGTGGAAAGAAAATCAAGCCTTCTGGGCCAAAGTGCGCACCGAATGGGATGCCCTCTTCGCCCAAAACAAAAACCTAGAACTGCACGGCAAGCTCGACGACAAACCGCTCTTTATGCACCTCTTTGCCCTGCCCGCCGATAGCGACCAAGCCGCCATCCGTCAGGTAATCCAAAAATTTGTCAAAAACTAACCCGCCCTCCTCATCAGGCCAACAACCCAAAAAGCTACCCAGCCTTATGCTCGGTGGCTTTTTTTGATACCAACGGGAAGCAACCTTCACCATTATTGTCGATTTTCTTGGGGGTACTTCCCCCGCGCCCCGGTTGTGTAGCTTCGTTCTTCGCAGAAGACTTGTTAGATTTTTGAAAACTTGACGGGTCTTCGTTGAGACAAAAAGCGTATAATGCAAAGCTTTATTGCAGATGTACTGCTTTTTGAGTATTATTATCTCTTCTTTTGTGGATATTGGGTGAGTTGTATCCCAAATATTTGACTATGAGCAGATTATCCCAACAAACATATCACACCTGGTGTCTATTCTCATTCAAGAATATTACCACGAAATAGAGCAACTCATCCAATATGGCGGCAGCCGTCAAGAAACCTCTATCCGCAGGGCGTTTGAGAAACTGCTCAATGAATACCCCAAAAAGCGTAACTTGCTGTTGGTAGCGGAGCTGGACTACCAAGCCAAGCTCGGCACAACCGTTTATCCTGATGGTACACTCAAAGATGCGATGCGCTTAGACTGGGGCTACCGGGAAATCAAAGACGAATTTGATTCGCTCATGCCTGTTTGCAGCAAGGAAGTAAAAGTAGGCAAAGGCAACACAGAGGCAATTTTTGAACTATTTTCAAGTGGAGTTAAAAGCCAGCGCGACGAATGGGCATATGATTTTTCAAAAGAAGCGCTCACACAAAAAATCCGCTTCTTGACCGATGTGTACCAAAAAACCATTCAATCTAAAGACAACCCAGAAAAATTTTTAATCAAGTGGGATAGAGAATTAGAGAAATATCTCAGCAGAAGCATCAAGAAGAAATTTGAGGCCAAACAGATTGTCAAAAGTATTTATCGCCCATATGTTGCCCAATGGTTCTATTTTGACAAGCATTTCAATGGAATGACTTATCAGTGGTTTAGCATTTATCAGAATGAGAACACGGATAAGAGTATTTGTATTTCTGGTATAGGGTCAAGCAAAGATTTTCAGACATTAGCAACAAAGCATATAGGTGGACTTGATTTTCTTGAAAAAACCCAATGCCTTCCCCTCTACCGCTAAGATGGGTCGGACAATTGTCGGGATAACATTACGGACTGGGCCTTGGAGCAGTTTCGGGCGCATTATGGCAACAAAAAACTCACTAAAGAGGCCATTTTTCATTACGTATATGCCGTATTGCACCACCCCGCCTACCGCAGCAAATACGAGCAAAACCTCAAGCGCGACTTTCCACGCATTCCGCTCTACCAAGACTTTGGCGCTTGGGCAGCGGCAGGTCAAAAGCTGATGGAATTGCACTTGCATTATGAGCAAGTAGCACCCTATGCCGGCATCAAAATCGTGCAGGCCGATAAGCCCAAAGCCGAGCCTAAGGCCAGACTACAACGCGATAAAGAAATCAATGATATTGTATTGGATGAAAACACCACACTCACAGGCATCCCGTCCGTGGCTTTTTTGAGTACAAACTGGGCAACCGCAGCGCCTTAGAGTGGATACTCGACCAATACAAAAAACTACGTTGCTTTTTTTTAAATATGATTTAACGAAAAAAGAGCACAAAAGTGCTCTTTTCCAAGGCTTGCTTTAGGGCTACCTATCAAACGATTGGCGGGGACTTATACCGGTGCAGTGAGCCATTCGGGGCGATTGGTTTTGACGGTAGCGCCCAGCTCGTTGAGCATCGAGTATAGTCCAAAATACGTACGGTTGATATAGAGCGAATGGCGCGAGCCACGGGCTTTTTTCGACTCTCTCAACTCTTTGAGGGTAGACATATATTCGCCAAACTCATAAATTTCTTTGAAGTAGGCATCGTCGCTGAAGTCGAAGTTGTCCTCGCGGAAGGGGCGGCAGAGTAGGCCAATCATATGCTTGAACAAGCCCATAAACAGCTCCACCTCCTGCGGGGTATCGTCTTCGAAGAGGAAGTCCATTGTATAAAACACCTGCTTGAGCTTCTCTTCGTTTTCGAGCAGGTAGGGATTTACGACCACGAAGTAGTTTTGATAAAATTCTTCGGGCACGACCTTGATACAGCCAAAATCGAGGATGGACATCGTACCGTCGGCACGCATCAAGAAATTACCTGGGTGTGGGTCGGCGTGGATGCTCTTGAGGGTGTGCATTTGGAAGTCATAAAAATCCCACAGGGCTTGGCCGATTTGGTTGCGCACCTCCTGCGAGGGGTTGGTGGCCAAAAAGTCCTTGAGGTGCATCCCGTCGAGCCACTCCATCGTCAGCACACGCTGACACGAGAGCTCGGGGAAGTACTTGGCAAAGGTGATATTGGGCAAGTGGGCGCAGGCCTCCGACATTTCGATGGAGCGGCGCAGCTCCAGGTCATAGTCGGTCTCTTCTATCAGTTTTGACTCCACCTCTTGCAGATAATCGTCAATATCTTTGCTGGGCAACTGTAGGATTTGGGCGGCAAAAGGCTTGACCATCTTGAGGTCGGAGCTGATGCTTTCAGCCACGCCCGGGTATTGGATTTTGACGGCCAGCTTCTGCCCATCTTTGTATGCCACGTGTACTTGGCCGATAGAGGCCGCATTGACAGCCTCCATCTCAAAGCTGTCGAAGAGCTGATGGGGGGATTTTTTAAAATATTTCTGAAAAGTTTTTACCACCAAGGGGCCTGATAGCGGCGGAGCGCTATATTGCGCCATCGTAAAGCGGTCGGCATAGGCTTGGGGCAGCAGGTTTTTGTCCATACTGAGCATCTGCGCCACTTTGAGCGCGCTGCCTTTGAGCTGGCTGAGCGAGTCGTAAATGTCGCGGGCATTGTCCTGATGCAGCTCATCTTTGGAGAGGCTGGGGTTAAATGCCTTTTTGGTATAATGCTTTACATAATTCCCTCCTACTTTGACACCCGTCTGCAAAAACTTGGTAGCCCGTTGGACTTTACTGGTAGGG
This sequence comes from Eisenibacter elegans DSM 3317, assembly GCF_000430505.1. Taxonomy (NCBI): domain Bacteria; kingdom Pseudomonadati; phylum Bacteroidota; class Cytophagia; order Cytophagales; family Microscillaceae; genus Eisenibacter; species Eisenibacter elegans. The sequence continues at coordinate 17,984 of NZ_KE387152.1, forward strand.
ATATTTTTTTGTGATTTCATAAACAATCAAGCTTAAAAGGTAACGAAGAAACGTTAGGTGAGTCTTAGCGATTCTGGAGCATATAGCGCAAGTAGTCCACAGAAGAGTCTACGAAGCTACGGTTCATTAGGTCAAAAGCGAGGTTGACATTTTTCTCAATAAACACGTCCGTTTTTTCAAAGGCGGCGCTCATATCTTTGAACCAAAAATCCAGAATCAATCGGAGTTGGCCCCAAAGTATACTAGGGTATTGGTCGGTGATGAAGATACGTTGTGCAATTTCGTTGCTTTCTACCCCTTCTTGTATCAACTCTTGGGCATAGCGGATGAAATGTTGGCGCATCTCCTTAAATATCGCAGGAGATAGGCGGCTATCGGGGGGGAGTTGTTGATAGCTCCATAGAAAAAAGCTGCGTTGGGATTTTAGCTCCTCAATAAAAGTATAATAAAAGGCCAGTAATTTCTCCCGCACACTATAGCCGGCATACACTTCTTCTTTTTCGACACGGGTGCGGCTATCGGCGAATGTTTGTGTCCAAATGGCCGCTTCTACGGCTTCTATGGTGCCATAGGTGTCATAAAAATCAGCTTCTTTGAGCTTGCTATTTTTACAGAAAATATAAACATTAGGCCGCGCATTGTGCTCTAGCACATACTCGATATAGGCTTGTGTGATTTTTGCTTGGGTGCTCATAAAAACGCTTGGGTTTGTCAGTTTTATTAACTGATAATCCAAACAGATAGTTTTCTTTTGCAGCCTCGAAAAAATAAAAAAGCCACACAATCATCAGACTGTGTGGCTTTGTTGCAGAGAGAGAGGGATTCGAACCCCCGGACCCGTGAAGGTCTCCGGTTTTCAAGACCGGCGCGATCGACCACTCCGCCATCTCTCTTTGTTTGCAGCTCATTGCTGCTTTCGGGATACAAAGGTGATACTTTTTCTGAGACTGTGCAATACTAGGCGGGTATTTTCTTTTAAAAAAAATACAATTGCCTCATAATCAGTGATAAAAATTATGATATAGCATTGTTGTATCGTTGTGTCAAGGGCTTTTTTTGTAACTTGCTGCTTTTTGAGTACCGATACAACATCAATCACCATATGACTCCACTTACCCGCCGCCCGCGCCGCAATCGCCAGACAGCCGCCCTACGCGCCCTGACAACCGAAACAACCCTCAGTCCAGAGCACCTTATTTTGCCATTGTTTGTGGTAGAAGGGCACAACATCCAGCAGCCCATTGTGTCTATGCCCGGTATTTACCGCCACAGTCTCGATCGGCTGCTTGGCGAGGTAGAGGCCGCGTTTGCGCTTGGAATCAAGGCTTTTGCGCCTTTTCCGAGCCTGCCCGATAGCCGCAAAGACTCACTGGCTACCGAAAGCTACCGCCCCGACGGCCTGTATCCCAACACCATCAGGGCAATCAAAGAACGATTTCCGGAGGCAGTCTTGTTTACAGATGTGGCGATGGATCCCTACAGTAGCGACGGCCACGACGGGCTTGTGCGCGATGGGCAGATTCTGAACGACGAAACCCTGCCGATTTTGGCACAGATGGCCATTGTCCAAGCTCAGGCCGGCGCCGATTTTATTGCGCCTTCAGATATGATGGATGGCCGTGTAGGGTATCTGCGCCAAGCGCTCGATCAAGCAGGGTTTAGCCAAGTGGGCATTTTGGCCTACAGCGCCAAATATGCCAGTGCTTTTTATGGCCCTTTTCGCGATGCCTTAGATTCGGCACCAAAGTTTGGCGACAAGAAGACCTATCAGATGAACCCTGCCAACCTACGCGAGGCGCGTGAGGAAGCCGCCCTCGACTACGCCGAAGGTGCTGACATCCTCATGGTCAAGCCAGCAATGCCCTACCTAGATGTCATCAGGGCTTTGAGAGAAGACTTTGATATTCCCATCGCCGCATACCAAGTCAGTGGAGAATATGCGATGCTTCAGGCCGCAGCCCAACAAGGATGGCTCAACCTCTCACAAACAATGAACGAGAGCTTGCTGGCCATACGCCGCGCCGGAGCAGATATGATTTTGACCTATTTTGCCAAAGACTTTGCACAACAGTACAAGCAGCAGGTCTCATAGTCTAGGGTAAAGGTTTTGCACACCACTGGAGTAGCTTGGTGCTCCAGCTCCGAGACAAGCTCATGAGACTTAACCCGTTGTTTTACACCCAACCAAAATTGCTTTGGGAAATGTTATGTGCTAAGAATCTTTGAGAATCAAGAAAATCAAATTTTGTGAATCTTGGTATAAAAAGCCATCCCCAAAAAACTGAGGATGGCTTATTATGCTTGATAAGTATGTAGTGTACGGCCTTATGCTTAGAGCTTGTCTAAAATTCTCTTCATTGACACCAAAATCAGCTGTTTTGAGCGCCGCGCTAAAAACTTAGTAAGCTCTTAGCCTTCGACTGTAATTGTGGGAGGGCTGAAAATTTAGACAATTCTTAGAAAACACTCATCTCCACGCGGCGATTATTGCGTTTGCCCTGTGGGGTATTGTTTGTATCGATAGGCTGAAGTTCACCAAACCCTGCCGAGGTGATGCGCTCAGGCTCGATGCCTTTGTTGATGAGGTACTGGCGTACAGAAGCCGCACGTTGTTCGGAGAGCACCTGGTTGGCTTCTTCGGTGCCGTCACTATCGGTATGGCCTTCGAGGTGTAGGCGGGCTTTGGGGTATTTCTTGAGCAGGTCGGCCACACGGTCAAGCTCAGGGTAAAACTCCCGCAAGATGACAGCACTGGCGGTGTTGAACTGCACACGGCTGGCCGCCTTGAGAATTTCCTTCTCCTCTTCTTTGATGAGTTCTGGGCAACCTTTGTTGCTCTTGGGGCCGGGCTCGTCGGGGCAGAGGTCTTCCTTATCAGGGATGCCGTCGCCGTCGCGGTCAGGGTCGGGGCAACCACGGTTTTTCTTGGAGCCGGGCTTGTCGGGGCAGTCGTCGTAGATGTCGGGGATACCGTCGCCGTCGGAGTCTTTGAGCGTGCAACCGTATTTGTCCACAGGCTCACCTTTCTTGGTATCAGGGCAGCGGTCGTTGAAGTTGGGCACGCCGTCGCCGTCATCGTCGGGGAAGCATCCAAATTCGTTGACGTGAACATAGATAGAGTCACGGCCATTGATGACGAGCAAGTCGTTGTGTAGGCTCATACTGACACTGTCTTTGCTGCCCACATACACCCATACTTTTGAAGGAGTGGAGGGGCACTTGTCCGCATCACCGACCACACCGTCGCCGTCAGGGTCGCGCTTGTAATATTCGGGAACATATACAGAATTTTTGCGGGAGTCTGCCTCAGCGCGGATGCGTTGGCGGCTAAGGCGATAAAGGATGTAATGATTGCCGTCCTTGGTTTTCTGGTTGGCTATTTCCTTAAAAGAGACCTCGGTATTGGCATTGGCAATGCGCGACATAACGGAGCGGGTGGTATCTCGCTGCGCCCACAGTTGCTGCGAAGCGCCTAAGGATAAGCTAAAGCAGGCCAAAAGTAGCAATAAGGGGCGCGGCAGCCGGACTAAATAGTTCATAATTGTAGTGGTGAAAATCACAATAGTAAAACACTGAGGAGCTTATCGTTGGGTACGAGAAGTGCTACAAAAAAGATTCCACGATTGCTTAGCCGTAATTTTTTTATGATAATCGAAGCATTATTCCCTGCCTGCACTCAAAAATTGGTGAGTGCAAAGGCCACCAAGTTGGCTCCCATCTGTAGGGCGGCGCGGCGGATGTGCTCGGGGTCGTTGTGGATGGAGGCATCTTCCCAACCATTCCCCAAATCGCACTCATAGGAGTAAAAACAGACGAGGCGGCCTTGATAGATCAGGCCGAAGCCTTGGGCGGGCTTGCCATCGTGTTCGTGGATTTTGGGCAGGCCTTCGGGGAATTTGAACTTTTGGTGGTAGATGGGGTGCGAAAAGGGTAGCTCTACAAACTCTAGCTCTGGGAAGACTTTTTTCATCTCGCGTCGCACGTAGGAGTCCATCCCGTAGTTATCGTCGATGTGTAAAAAGCCGCCCGACATCAGGTAACGGCGCAGGTTGAGCGCCTCAGCATCGGTAAAGACGACATTGCCGTGGCCGGTCATATGTATCCAAGGATAGGCAAAAATATCGGGGCTGCCGACCTCTACGATGTCCTCTTCGGGGGGGAAATTGGTGCCGAGGTGTTGGTTACAGAAAGCAATCAGGTTGGGTAGAGAAGTTTTGTTGGCATACCAATCGCCACCGCCACCATACTTGAGTTTGGCCAACCTAAAGCCTGTGGATTGTGCTTGGAGCGACAGGGCAGCGGTATAAAGGAGTAATCCTAATAGAAGGGTGCGTAGGGTTTGGAGCATTGTATGGGCAAAATAGGCAGGTGGTGAGCTGTTGTGGGTGGGTGAAGCGCTCCCCCACGCGCTGTGTCAGTGCAGACAGTGGAGGAGGCAGCATCAAGTGATTCTGTAGGCAAGTTACTTATTTTCGACGAATTTCATCGCCACCGAATTGATGCAATAGCGCTTGCCGGTGGGAGGTGGGCCGTCGTCGAAGATATGGCCAAGGTGCCCATCACATTTGGCACAAAGCACTTCGGTACGTACCATGCCGTGGCTGCGGTCGTCTTCAAACCGAATGGCACCCGGGCGGAAGGCTTCAAAGAAGCTAGGCCAACCGCAGTGAGAATCGTACTTGGTGTCGGAGTGGAACAACTCATTGTCGCAGCCGGCACAAAGGTACAAGCCCTTGGCTTTGTGGTTCCAGAAGGCTCCAGTGTAGGCGCGTTCGGTGCCTTTTTGGCGCAAGACTTGATAGGCTTGCGGGTCGAGGACTTGTTTCCATTCTTGGTCTGTTTTGACGACCTTTTCTGATTCGGGAATGGCTTCCGTGCGGGGAAGGTTTTTACTGCTCTGATCTATCATACGGGCATTGGAGTTTTGTTGGGCGCAAGCGCTGAAGCTGACCAAAAGCAGCCCCAAACACAAGCTACTAAAACGAGAAAGAAAATGAGTTTGCATAAGCGTTGAATCTCTAGGTTCACAGAGGTTGTCTCTGTGTTTTTAACTCTTTTATGTGTAAATTTGTTACGAGTGGCTTCGGTAGATACCCAAGGCGTTCCCTAAACCCAAACCAGCCGTTGGCATACTTTTGTGGCAATTGTACCGATAATGTCTTAATATCACCCAATCAAACTCCCAAGCGTATGCCAACTACCAAAACCAGTAGCTTATTTTTCATCCTAACGCTCAGCAGCTGGGTGATGCTTTGTACCAACCTCTATGCGCAAAAAGGGTAGCCCTTAATCCTCTCAAAAGCGACACCTATACCCTACAAGTGGGAGAGCGCGTCCACTACAGTGCCACCGAGCACCCTTCGGTAGGATACACCTTCGCATACACTATCACCAAGCCCGCCGTTGTAGCACTGCTAGAAAAACAAGAAGTGTACGAACAACCGAACCCCAAACTGCGCGGCGGTGACGGCGAACGGGTCACCACTACGCTGATTTTTGAGGCCAAACAACCCGTTAAGACAATCATCAAAATCACCCACTTCTTTAGAGGAGAGGAAAAAGAACGCCATCTATTCGATATTCTAGTGTTAGATGAGAGGCTGCACCATCGGACATTTTTGGTTTTCGTTGTGCTTATTTTGCAGGCTGTAGTTTTTCAAAAACAAGCTACGAGCCCACGGTAGGAGGGCAATTTGCCTTGCGCTCAACTCTTTTCTTTGTAGATTTGTTATAAAACAATTGGGTGGATTTTGAACCACCCAACAAAAGGATATTTTTGCAATCACAAAGCGGAGTATTTCCGCCTTATGCTTATGGTTCGTGTACTTTTTGTTTGTTTGGGCAATATCTGTCGTTCGCCCATTGCTCAGGGTGTTTTTGAGCAATTGTTGGAAGAACGTGGTTTGAGCGATCAAGTCAGCGCCGATTCTGCCGGTACAGCAGCCTACCATATCGGAGAGCTGCCCGATGAGCGCACCCGCGCCAATGCCCGCAGCCACGGGATAGAGTTGACACACCGCGCCCGTCAGGTGTCAGCAGCAGATTTGCAGGCTTTTGATTATGTCATCACGATGGATAAGAGCAACTACGACAATGTGCTCAAACTCTACCAAACCGCCGGGGGCAAGGCAAAGGCTCTGCTACAGATGATGCGTAGTTTTGATGTCTCTCCCGACGATGTGGATGTACCCGACCCTTACTACGGGGGGGCGGAGGGCTTCGAGCACGTCTATCAGATTGTCCGGCGTAGTGCCGAGCGCCTCATCGACTATCTCGTAGAGCGGCATCACCTCAACCCCAAACAAGTCTGATAGGTATGCCTAGCCAAAAAGCCATTTTTCTGGATCGAGATGGGGTACTCAACCGCGAACGGGGCACATACACCTATAAGGTTTCCGATTTTGAGGTGCTGCCTGGTGTTCCCCAAGCATTGGCACAGTTGAAAGCAGCAGGGTTTTTACTCATTATCGTCACCAACCAAGGCGGTATCGCCAAAGGATTGTATGCGATGGCTGATGTAGAGGCCTGCTTTGCCCATTTGCAACAAGCCTGTAATGGACTCATTGATGCACAATATGTTGCCCCCGGGCACTCAGAGGTAGGAGCCTCGCTCTCGCGTAAGCCGGGCACACTGATGATTGAGCGAGCCTGTGCCAAATTTGACATCGACCGCAGCCGCTCGTGGCTCATAGGCGATAGCCCCCGCGACCTCGAAGCCGGACACGCCCAAGGGCTGCGCTGCATACACATTGCCGAAAACGCCCCCTCACATCCCCTAGCCGCCGCCACTGTGAGTAGTTTGGTAGCCGCTACAGAGGTGATACTAGGCTCATAAAAATACCAGACTTATTTTATGTGACTTCTGGGCTTTCATCTTGGTCTTGACACAGCCGCTTTCGCTTTCCTAGGACATAATGACTTCTCAAGAATACACAAAGTCACTGTCTTTGCTCTTCTCTGTGTTCTTTGCGTATACTTTGCAGTTATATTGATGTTGAGAACCAGAGGAGGTAAAATGAATGTGGTGTCGACAAAAACCAAAAATGTCTAACTGCGGATATCCTACATTACCTCTTATTTTTGGAAAAGCAGTGCTGATGGTGTATTTGAATCCTCAAATCAAGGAAGTCTTGGGATAAAAACAGCGTGGCGCTTTGTGTCGTCTGTAGCGCGCCGGCAGCGGCGAAATGATGACCAAGGGAGCTTCAATTTATAAAATAACTTAAATTTCTCCAGCGTCGACGATAAAAGTTGGGCTTGTTTGTGATGTTAGCAATACCTTTTTAACTTTGCGAACTCAATACGCCAAAGGTTGTGTGCCTGCTTATTGAACACTCCACTCTACACAGTGCACTGTCAGGCGCTGTATCACACACAAAAAGGCTGTTACTGTCCGAATGAAAGAACTTATTGATATAGAAGGGCTTCCCAAACACGTGGCCGTGATTATGGACGGCAATGGCCGTTGGGCGAAGAAGAAGGGAGCAATGCGTATTTTTGGCCATAAAAACGCCATCAAAGCTGTCAGAGAAGTAACAGAAGCCAGCGCCGAGCTGGGGATTCAGTATTTGACATTATATGCCTTTTCTACCGAAAATTGGGCCAGACCCAAAGACGAAGTAGATGGGCTGATGCAATTGCTAGTGTCTACCATCCGCAAGGAAATCAAGACTTTGACCAACAACAACGTGCGTCTCCTTACTATCGGCGACATCCAAAGTCTGCCTGCTTCTTGTCAAGAGGAGTTGCAGGAAGCTGTCCGGATGACTGCCCACCATACCGGCTTGACCCTGATACTGGCCTTGAGCTATAGTGGTCGTTGGGATATTCTCAGTGCTGTCAAACAGCTTATGGAGGCTCAAGCGCAAGGGACACTCCCTACCGATGTGCCGCTCGAAGAGCTATTTGAGCAGCATCTCAGCACAGCCAATATTCCTGATCCAGAGCTACTTATCCGTACTAGTGGCGAAATGCGCATCAGTAATTTCTTATTGTGGCAATTAGCATACACCGAAATATATATATCCCCTATCCTGTGGCCTGATTTCAGAAGGGCGCATCTCTATGAAGCGCTCATAGCCTATCAACAACGTGAACGAAGATTTGGAAAAACAAGTGAACAATTACAGAAACACCCCCAATAAGCGCCGCTTCCTTCGTCTCGGCCTTTTTATCAGCTTTGTAGTGCTATTGTCAGGCGGATTATGGTCGCCTTTGCAGGCGCAATCACAGAAAGAAATCGCTAGCCTAACCGTTACGGGCTCGCAATACCTCGACCCCAACATCATCGCCAATATGTCTGGCTTGCGTGTGGGCGACAAGGTCAATCTGTCGGGCAAAGACCTCAGCGACGCTATCCGCAAGCTCTGGAAACAAGGGCTTTTGGCCGACGTGGCCATCGATATTGTCAAGGTCGAAGGCGAACAAGTCTCGCTCAATATCCGTGTACGGGAGCGGCCTCGCCTGCTCGACATCAAGTACAAGGGCTTGCGCAAAGGCCAAGTTACGACGCTCGAAGAAAAGGCTGTCAGCCTCACAAGGGGCAAAATCGTAACCGATGCGATGCTCAAAAATACCGAGATGGGCATCAAGAAGCACTTTGCCGACAAGGGCTACGCCAATACCAAGGTGCGGATAGACCAAAGGGTAGACAGCAACTCCAACAACCGCGCTGTATTGACCATTTATATCGATAGGGGCAAGAAGGTAAAGGTAGAGCGTATCAATTTTGAAGGCAATACAGCTTTCAGCAACAAAACGTTAGAGCGAAAACTAGGAAAGACCAACTCGGTGAAGTTCCGCAACATCCTCCGCAACACCAAGTATATCAAACGCCAATACAAAGAAGACAAACAAAAGCTGATTGCTTGGTATAATACCAAGGGACACAGGGATGCCCGTATTATTGCTGACTCGGTGTATGTAGGCAGCAACCCTGACCGTGTACGCATTGATATCAAAATAGAAGAAGGACGGAAGTATTACTTCCGTAATATTACTTGGACAGGCAACTATCTCTATGATGATGAAACGCTCTCAAGAGTATTGGGTATCGAAAAAGGAGACGTATACGATACAGATCGAATGCAGAAAAAGCTGCAATTCAGTATGAATGACATAGATGTGTCCTCGCTCTATATGGACGATGGCTATCTGTTCTTCAACGTAACACCGGTAGAGCTGGCGATTGTCGGCGATTCTATCGATGTGCAGATGCAGGTTTTTGAAGGCCCCCAAGTAGATAACAACCGCATCATTGTCAATGGCAATACCAAGACCAGCGACAATGTCATCATCCGAGAAATACGCACCTCCCCGGGGTATAAGTTTAGCCGTGCTGACCTTATCCGTACGCAGCGTGAGTTGAGCGCTATAGGGTATTTTGACCCCGAAAACATCGGAATGCAGCCTAAACCCAATATGATGGATGGCACAGTAGACATAGAGTATACCCTCGAAGAACGACCCAATGACCAGATAGAACTCTCTGGTGGCTGGGGTGGTGGCTTTGGCTTTGTGGGCTCGCTCGGCTTGGTGTTCAACAACTTCTCTGCGCGAAAAATGTTGAACCTCAAAAACTGGAGACCATTGCCTTCTGGTGACGGCCAACGCCTCGCACTGCGCTTTCAGGCCAATGGGCGTGCTTTCCAAACATACTCCTTTACGTTTACAGAGCCGTGGCTCGGTGGACGCAAGCCCAACTCTTTTTCTATCAGTCTAAGCCACTCTGTCCAAAATATTACTGCCGGTGCGTTGGGCAACCCCTTTGGCTTTGGTGGTCTAGGAGGCGGCTTTGGCGGCGGCTTTGGCGGTGGTTTTGGTGGCGGGTTCGGCTTCAATCAAGGGCCTGTCGTACAGTCATTCAAGCTCTATGGCATTACCCTCTCTTTAGGTCGTCGTTTGCGCTGGCCAGATGATTTCTTCACAATGATTAACTCATTGACCTATAACTACTACGACCTCTTCAACTTTAGCGTTGCCAGGGACTTGTTCTCGACAGGTATAGCACAAAACCTTAACTTCAATACCACGATTGCCCGAAACAGTGTCGACAACCCAATGTATCCCCGTGGTGGTTCCAATATCTCACTCAGTGCTACATTGACACCACCTTGGTCGCTCTTCAGGCCTGATGTCAACTACCAAGAGCTGACCCCTCAGGAGCGTTTCCGACTGATTGAGTACCACAAATGGATGTTTGACGGCTCGTGGTTTACGACCATCACCGGCAAGCTCGTGCTCAGTACCCGTATGCACTTCGGCTTTATCGGTACTTACAACAAAGACGTAGGGATAGGGCCTTTCGAGCGCTTCCGACTAGGGGGGGCGGGTCTTGCCGGTTTCAACTTCTTGCTCGGCACAGATATCATCGGCCTGCGTGGTTATCGAGACAACTCCATTCCGCCGCCGACTTTGTCGCCGGGCGGGGTAGTATACAACAAGGCCGTGATGGAGCTTCGATATCCTCTATCGCTCAACCCCTCGGCTACTATTTATATACACAGCTTCCTCGAAGGAGGGAATGCCTGGGATAACTACGAAGAGTTCTCTCCCTTCAACTTCAAGCGTTCTGCTGGTGTGGGTGCGCGTATCTTTATGCCAGCCTTTGGCTTGTTAGGGATTGACTGGGCCTACGGCTTCGACCGTGTGCCGGGAGCAACAGGCATCTCCGGTGGGCAATTCCACTTTACTATCGGGCAGCAAATTCGATAAACGACCAAAGTACAGTGATTAAAAAAACACCTTCCTTCGGGGAGGTGTTTTTTTGTATACCCAATCAAAACTGGTTTGGTTACGTCACGGGATATTTTCCAAATCCCACAGTTAAAACTGCGGGCTAAGTCTCATTTTACCCTCAAATCAAGAGAGGTTTGGTATAACTTGACATTGCCTGACAGGGAGTATCCCCCTCATCGTTGATTAATTGAGTACCAATGCAAATGCAAAAATAACTTTTGTATTGTTTATTATGTAATATATCGACAATCAAGTGAGTAAAACAGCTAAGCACTCAAAATTAAAAACTCATAACTACTTAGAAGTGAGCAACTGTGCTTTTGCTTTCTTCTGAAATAGGTAGATAGCCAGCCAAGCCATCAGGCTGTATCCTAGCGCCTGAGCCCCAAGTGTTTGCCAGGCGATGCTTGCTTGGGCTGTAGTACCGCCGGCGATGCCCATTGTTCTATAAATCTGCAAGAAGGGGGTAAGAGGAATCATTTGTGCGACATACTGTAGCCACAGGGGCATTTGGCTCAAAGGATAGGTAAATCCACTCAACACAAAGCTTGGGGTCGCAATGACCATCAACAACTCTGTGGCTTTGAGCTGGTTGGGAATGAGAGCACTCACTGCCACCCCTAGACCCGAAGCCGCCACCATCAGCAAGAGGGCTGCCAAGCTCAAGAATTCCAGTTGTTGGGGTAGAGGAATATGAAAACCGAGATGGAGTATGCCATAAAAAAGCCAAATCACGCCGGCCATTAGCAAATAAGGCAAGACTTTGACCAACCACCAATAACCCGCACTTTTGCCCAAGGGCAAAAGCATCGTTTGCCAGCGTTGGTGTTCCCATTCGGCTGCAAAACTCAGGGCAAGCCCCAGTAAGAGCACCTGCTGGAGCACAGTGGCCAAAATTCCCGGATAGAGAAAAAAGGCATAATTGGCGCTTTCGTTGTAGCGGCGATGATAAAACACCCGGATTGGCTGCAACTCCTGCAATGCTACGGCCTCGGCCTTGCCTTGTTTTTTGAGTGTTTCCAAGCTTAACCCGGCATTGAGTGTGGCCAATACTGTTTGGATGGCCTTGGAGGCATAGTTGGCTGTCAAGATATTGGCCGTATTGATTTCGACCATTAACTCGGGGCTGCGCTTATACAAAATATCGGCTTCAAATCGTGATGGAATGACGATCATTGCCTCATAGGACGGCATCTGGGCGGCAGCCAGAGCCTGCTGTGGGAGTACCTGCTTTACGACAAGTGTTTCGGTATCTTGCAACATATCAATTAGTTGCCGGCTTAGCGGCGACTGGTCCTCATCAATCACAATAATGGGCAGTTCATTGACCGTACCCTTCTGATAGACCGCCCCCAGCAATAGGCCATAGAGGAGGGGCGCACCTAGGAAAATGATGCGCAACACACTGTTTTGCCAAAAGAGCCTAAACTCTCTCAGGATAAGATTGAGCCACAACTTCATGGTTGCCACAAAACGGTTTGGTGAGTCAATAGGGCTTTTGCTTCCATAGGGCGCAGCTTGATTTCATACAAGGCCTCACTAAGCGCATATTGCGGATAGGCACTGCTGATATTGGCATAGGCCGGTAGCGGGCGGATGCTGATGGTTGTGGCCTGAAGGCTTTCTTGGGTATGGGGCAGGGTGAGTGTCCATTGTTCGCCCGGTTGGTGTTTTACGGCTATGGCCTCTGGTACTGAAAGGCGGATGTAGGCGGTCTTTTGAGCATAGCCCCTGAAAAGGGCATACCCAGGCAGGGCCAGCTCCCCTTGGTGTAGGGTGATAGTCTCGATGGTCATCGCCTCTGGGGCAATCAAGACACGCTCGCGTTCAGCAATGGCGACTTCTTGCTGTACACCGGCCACTTGTGTACGCTGCCCCAAGGCAGCTTGGCGCATTTCGGTGCGTACCCCTTGTTTGACCTCGGCGAGGCCGGCAGCGGCAGCCTGCCACTGGGCGAAGGCCATTTGGTATTTGGCTGTAGCTTCATCAAACGCTTGGGGGGCAATAAGTGAATCTGTAACCAAAGCTTCGAGGCGCTTGAGGGTTTTGCGTGCAAACTCATACTGATCTTTGGCGGCTTGGTGTTGGGCTTCTGCCCGCTTGATTTGCTCTTGTGTAGCACCGTTATGCGTCATTTGGTACTGGGCATCGGCTGCTTGCCACAAGCCCTCAACCTGTTGTCTTTTGGCCTCAACTTCTGGGATTTCGAGGAGGGCAAGCGTATCGCCAGCCTGTACTTCCATCCCTTCGGTTACATAAATCTTGGCCACACGACCAGCAATTTTTGGGGCAACACTGATGACCTCTCGATAGACTTTGCCTTCAAAGGTCGGTGTTTGTTCGGGTTGGCAGGCAGACAGTAACAGCCCTAATGCCAAACACCAGACAATCAACTTGTTCATATTAATTTAAGGGGTTAATTAGGGAATAAATACGGTTTCAATGTCTTAGAAATCAAAGGCTTGCTGGAGGTCATAACCAGCAGCACGCCAATAGCTTCGTGCGGCAGCTCTCTGTTGTATGACAGCCTGCTGATAGGCCAATGAGGCCTGTTGGTACTCTTGTTCGCTGGTGAGCCATTCGCTCACAGAGAGCAGCCCAATACGGTAGCTTTCGCTGGCCGTCAGGTAGTTGTGTTGGCTTATGTCTAGTTCTTTGGCTTTTAGTGTCAACAGCTGTTGTGCTAAGCTATGTTCGCGCCAGGCTTTTTCGTAGGCCAAGGTGAGCTGTTGTTGTTTGTATTGGCGTTCAAGAGCCTGACTTTCTTGGTTTATTTTGGCACTTTCGATGCGGTGCTTTTCCTCTAGGCCGTCAAACAGTGTCCATTTTAACCCTATACCCACTAGGAGTGCAGGGCGAGCCTGTAGCTTGTCGAGGTGTAGGCTGATGGGGGCTTGTTGCCCGCCGGGTAGCATAGCCTCTGTATGCAGTCCTTGGCCAAAAACTCCTAGGTAGCGATAGCTGGCAAAAGCCTGTATTTTGGGTAGATAAAAATTTTTGGCCATCCGCACCTTGGCTTGATAGGCCTCTTGTTGGGCTTCGAGGGCTTGCCATTCGGCCCTGTTTTCGAGCTGTATTTCAAATGGACTGGCCCATAAAGGCGCTATTTGGGCTGTATCTATGGGAATTTGGGCTTCGGGTAGCCCACTCAAAAGACTTATTTTTTGGGACAATAAGCTGAGCTGGTGTTCATAGGTTTTTTCCTTGCTTTCGAGCTGTAGTAGCGCAGCCTCAATCTTATTGCGTTCGTAGGGGGTGGCCAGCCCTTGGGTGATGGCCTTTTGGACACGCAGCTGTTCTTTTTCGAGACGTTTGCGGCTTTCGTCCAAGAGCACCCTACTTTTGTGTAAGAGCAAGAGTTGCTCATAATGCTGCAACAATTCTTCGGCAAGAGCTTGTTCGGCAGCGGCTAAGGCATAGCGCTCGGCCTTGTCTTTATGAACTAGGGTCTTGCTTGCTAAGGGGATTTGTCGGCCACTGAACAACAGTATCTTGGCCGTAAGGCCGGCAGTGGCGGCGTGCCCATAGGTAGTAAAGTGGGATGCACCTTCAAACAAGTTTGTCCCGGCGGGAATACCCATCCCTAAGCCGATAGGCATCAAGGCTTCTGGTAGGGCATCGGCCAAAGGAAGATAACGGGTGGGTGCATCGGCCTCTATTTGGGTATGAAAATAGCCATACAAGGCATCGGCCTCCAAACGTGGAAGATAGCGCTGGCGGAGTGCCTGTTGTGCTAAGTGGGTTTGTTGTTGAAGGTGATGCTGAGCCTGCAAACTTAGGTTGTGCTGGAGCGCCTGCAAAACCAACCACTGCTCGGTATCGTGGAGAGATTGCTGCGCCTGCACAGGCCAATGACTCCCACACAGGAGGGATAATGCCGCAAAACTACAAAAGGCCAGCCTCTTGGAGAGGCCTGAAAAAGCATTCATAGCATATAAAATTTAGGTTGTATAAACAATGGTTAATAAGACAACTATACGATAACGGAAATCAAAATTGATTAGGGAGGCGAATGTGTAATAAATCCTTGATAATCAACAAAATAACCCCATATAAACCCTCTAATAGAGGGAGCCTTGGTCTAAAATCAGCCCTAGCCTAAGGCCGCTGGGTATGCCTTCAGTCCTTGCGCAAGTTCTGATAGACTAGATACAACACCTCCCGGCAGATGAGGATTTTCTCAGGGTCAATGCCTATAAGAGCTTCATCGAGTGTTTTTTGTGCCATCGCTGTAGCTTCTTTTTCTAAGACTTTGCCCTTGTCTGTCAGTAGAATACGCTTGATGCGTCTGTCTTTGGGATCATCCTGCCGAACAACGAGCGCCTGTTTTTCGAGCTTATCGAGCAGTCGGGTGATGCTCGGCTTGTCTTTGAATGTTTTCTCGGCCAGCGCCTGTTGTATCTGCCCATCTTCTTCCCAAAGTGCCACCATCACAGCCCACTGTTCTTGGTTAAGGTCCAGACCTTGGGCTTTGAAGTTGTGCAAAAGGCGGCGGCTGATAGCCACCGAGGTGCGGCCTGTCAAAAGACCGTGTAAATCCTCTACGCTGAAATTCATTGTTAATGCAATAGTTGTTAATGCAACTACAAAGATAATAGCTCATTCAGAAAATACCAAACAACGCGGCTCAAATTTTAGATTTTTTGCAAAAGCTTCAAAAGAGCGCTTCTGTAAAGGATTATCCAAAAAATAACCTACCAATGTTCCCGCAACTACGTTGCTCGGGAAAAATCATACGTCTGTGTCTCTATAGGCGCTAGTAAGACACTATTCAAAAGCGCATCTCTGGCCGTTTGTGAGGCGCAAACAATGGACATCAAAAAAAGTCATCCCAAAAATCTGGGATGACTCATCATCAGCGCAAAGACTGTTGGCGGTAGCGATACTACAACACTTCAGCAAGTGGAGTGAAGGGCAGCTCAAAGGCTTCGGCTACGGCGCGGTATACCACCTTGCCGTTGATGATATTGAGGCCTTCGCGTAGCTCCACATTATCTTGGCAAGCTTGTTTCCAACCTTTGTTGGCCAACTGGATGGCATAAGGTAGGGTCGCGTTGGTAAGCGCCAAGGTAGACGTATAAGGTACAGCTCCGGGCATATTGGCTACGCAATAGTGTACGATATCGTCGATGATATAGGTGGGATTCTCGTGAGTGGTAGGCTTACAAGTCTCGATACACCCGCCTTGGTCTACGGCCACGTCTACGACTACCGTACCGGGGCGCATTGTCTTGAGCATATCGCGGGTGATGAGGTGTGGGGCTTTGGCACCTGGGATAAGTACTGCGCCTACGATGAGATCGGATTGGCGGACGGCCTCGGCGATATTGAACTTATTCGACATAATTGTCTGTACGTTGGCAGGCATAATGTCGGCCAATTGGCGTAGGCGTGGCAGGCTGATGTCCATAATAGTTACATTAGCACCCAAGCCGGCGGCCATTTTGGCGGCTTGTGTTCCTACAATCCCGCCTCCGAGGATGAGGACATTACCGGCGCGTACTCCCGGTACGCCACCGAGCAATACTCCACGGCCTTTTTTGGGTTTTTCGAGGTATTTGGCACCTTGCTGTACGGCCATACGTCCGGCTACTTCCGACATCGGAATCAAGAGAGGCAGCGAGCCGTCGGCACTGGTTACGGTTTCGTAAGCCAAGCAAGTAGCTTTGCGCTCAATCATAGCGCGGGTCAATTCTTCAGAAGAGGCGAAGTGGAAGTAGGTGAATAACAATTGTCCTTCGCGGATTAGGGCGTATTCTTGCTCAATAGGCTCTTTTACCTTGATAATCATCTCGGCTTTGGCGTAAACCTCTTCGGCAGTAGCCAAAATTTCGGCACCTGCTTGGATATACTCCTCATTCACAAACCCGCTGCCTTCGCCGGCGCTAGACTGAATGTATACCGTGTGGTTGAAGCGCTTCAATTCTGCTACTCCGGCTGGTGTCAGGGCCACACGGTTTTCGTTATTCTTAATTTCTTTTGGTACGCCAATAATCATAGTATTCTTGTTGTTGTTAAGGGGGGATTACTACAAAATGAGCAAGCCAACTACAAAGGCTTGGCTTGTTTACGCAAAGATAACTTAAATACAAGCAAGCCTACAAAAAACCCAAAACAAAATTTTGCACACCGATCATTTTTGCCCATTACAGAACCTGAAGGCATATTTTGTAGGCTTATACACCTGGCGCGGGTATGACACGCCCGCTGCGGCGTATGTCGGTTTGGAGGGCTTGGGGGCGATGGTGATAATACACTGTACCGCTTTCGAGGATGGTTGCAGAGAGGCTGCGTATGGGGTAGAGATGAACCTCATTGTAGTAGTCGTGGAGGATGTTGCAGTGTTGGGCAATGAGTGATTGGGCAAAGATTTTACCCAGCCCGTGATTTACAAAAATCTCCAACTCCTCTACACGCCCTTGCCAAGTAATACGAGACACACTTTTGGCGCGCAGGTTGATGGTCTGAGCCACGAAATGCCAGTCCAAATCGCCGGTTCCTTCGCAGTATACCTCTACTCTAGGCTGACTGAACAACACGCTGTCTTGGGTCAGGATGGGCGCAAAGCCTAATTGTTCGATGCGGACAAGGTCTTTTGCGCCCACGCTTACCCGTAGGCGGCTACCTTGGCCGGGGCGTAAGGGGCGGCAGCTACTGTTGTCGGAGAGGGTCAAGATGCCATTTTGTACCTCGGCTTCCAGCCTGTTGTGGAGGTTTTGAGCGCCACTGATGTGGATAGTAGGGTCGTTGTCATTGCGCAACACAATCTCTACACCATCGATAGCGCGCAGCGTATGGAATGGCAACAGGGTACGCTCGCTGGTCGATTGGTCTCCCAAAGGTTGTAGACAAGAAATGGGGTTACAGGCACTAATTGCCCAAAGCCCCAAAAGAAGCAAAAATGTGCTTGGTACTAATAGTTTATGGATTCGATGTAGATACATAACAATCATAATTTAGGCCAAAATAAGTAGTAATATCTCTGAAAGTAAGCGAGATAACATTTTATTGAAACCTCACCTCATAGGCGCGTGGCGGTAGCGCTCCACCTATTTTCTACCTCTTCTTCCAATGGTATCCCAGCCCTAGCTCAATCGCTTCGGCGGCGCCATAGTGTGTTTTGATACCAAAGTGCCCAAACCATCGGTAGCCTGTTTTGGGGGGATAATAGCGGATAGCCAATCGTTGGTACAAAGCCGTGTCTATCGCATCAAAAGGATGGTAGACATACCAGCCAACTTGAGTGTAGAGAGCCCAAGGCCCCACCAGCCAATCGTGTGAGACAAACAAGGCCACCCGCCTGAAATCCGATAACTGTTCGATAGCCCCGATGTTATAGCGGGCGTTCATCTCGGCATAGTGCAACTGACTGTGTGAGTATTCTACGCCGGTAGTGAGCAAGCTACGTTGCCCCAGTTGTTTGCCAGCCCCAATCATCAGGTTGAAAATAGCGTAGCGTTTGGGGTCTCCAGCGGTACGCGACACAGCGCTGCCGATGGCGGCAGTGTGTACAAACCAAGGGCTTGATTTACTTAAATCAGTGCTCGATTTGGCAGGGCGATCAAGCGGAGGGTTGCGCGGTGGCTGATAGCGCAGCCCGGCAGTAAACATATGCATATTCATACCGGCATTGGGTAGGTGATATGCCCCACTCGAGTAATGCACCAACTCTGTACCTAGGCGCAACGACAACTGTTGGGAAAGCCGTTGTTGGTAAGTGATAGAAAAAATCATTGCAGCATTGAGTGCGCCTCCCAGCATCGTATTCTGTTCATTATCAGTTAGGTCAAAAGGGTTGTCGGCATAACACAGTCCCGAACCTATCTGAAAGTGCAGACTGCTTTTTGGGCGTTCAACCCAAGTAAATTCCATCACCGGAATAAGCGCCAAGGTACGCCCCAGAGTAGGGTTATTGTAGTCGGTATATTGCATCAGCAGCCCAAACTTGGGGTATCGATAGCTGCTGTGCCAATCGGCGCTGCCATCAGTTGTACGATAGGCCGCCAGGCGGACAGCGCTTGGGGCTTGGGAAGTCAGGTGCCGAACATTGTCTTGAGAGTTCCAAAGATACCCTCGACTAAGGCTCGCTTCTAGTGTATAAGGAATGATTTTTGTGCGTTGGGCATACAGTGGTGTATGCCATAGGGATAAACTACCCACTAATAGCGTCCATATTCCTCCCCAAAAAAAAGATGATTGCATATCTTTGGTGTGTTTGTCGGATGATAAGCCGCTGGCAAATACATACTAAGGTTTACTTGATTCAAGAATTCACTTGATAATCAATGATTTTCAGAGCATACATTTTCCAAACTAATTTCGATTGGGTATATCTAATGCTATGGTTCTGGGCTGGGGTTTTGCCCAAGGCTTGGGCCCAAGATGCCCAAGGCTACTACCAAGAAGCTCTCAGCGCTTACGAAAATCGGCAGTTGGAAGTTGCCCTACAGCAGCTCAATCAGGCACTAGCTGCCGATACCGCATTTGCCCCTGCTTATGCGCGTAGGGGGCTGTTGTATTATGAGTGGTCAGATTATCCGGCGGCCATCAGCGACTACAACCAAGCCCTGAGCCTAGCGCCTGAGGCCGAAACCTACTACCAGCGTGCAAGCGCCTATACACAGTTGGGGCAATACACCATAGCCCTTGCAGACCTTGACCAAGCCTTGGCGATTGCCCCCAAAGCGACATATCTTGTGTTGAAAGGGGTTTTGTTGGAGCAGACTAACAAACTCAAACAAGCAGACCAAGCCTATACTGCGGCCTTGGCATTGGACGAAACCTACACCTTGGCCTATTATAACCGGGCGCTGCTGTATTTTGAGCAATACAACAAACCTAAGGCATCACTGATTGACCTCAATCAAGCCCTTGCCCTAGTTCCTGATTATGCGGATGCGCTACTGCTGCGGGCAGGAATTTATCTTGACCAAAAAAAATGGACAGATGCGCTGGCTGATTATGACAAGGTATTGACCAAAGACCACCAAAATGCACAAGCATATTTAGGGAAAGGCTATGCTTATTGGGGGCAGAAATCCCCCCTACAGGCCTGCCAAGCTTGGCAAAAAGCCGCCGCTTTGGGTAGCCTAGATGCCCAAGAGGCTTTACAAACCTATTGCCCCTGACCCACGTATGAGAGAAAATATGCGACAAATATGCTGTTTTTGCTATATTTTTGTAGGCCACAAAACCCACAATACTACCAGAATGTCTTTTCCCAATATGTTGCGTACCTTGATGATGGCCTTGCTGTTTTTCGGTACACCAATGCTTGCAAAGGCGCAAATCAATATGTTTCAGGTTTCACTCGAAAGCCCCCGACGTGCGGTATATTATGCGCAATTGGAAGCGCTAATACGAGAGCAAAAAGTAGTCGGAATCATTAATCAAGAGTACAACCCCTTTACCAAGGAGTATAAGCGCATTATCTTGTGGGAAGATGATTTTGTGGCTGAGGTATATTTTGTACACGAACAAAAAGGCTGCTTCTGTGTAGTATATCGCAATTCAGTAGACGAACACTATGTTTTGTATGTCGATGAGCACGGGTCCTTACAACGCCAGTATCTTGGCTGGGAGGTTAAGAGAATTATCTATAAAGAAATCAATCAATATACCATCTTGTTTGTGCTCAACTATGACAGCAACGACACCGGCGAGCAGATGGAGAAGTATGATGTATTTGTCAAGGATAACGACGACTGCTATAGCCGGCATTTTGTGATAGAGCAGTGGCTCAAAAGCCCACGCCCCAAGGTAGGCGGCCAGCTTGAAACAATTTATGTGGCAGACATAGCTTTTCAGGAGATAGATTATGAGTTTTTTGTGATACAAAAATATACTCACCCAGAGCAACGTGTTCGAACATATAAGTTTGACTTTAATATCGGAAGGTTTATTATCTACTAAAACCAACTGCTATTCTTCGAGCTAAAATATACCCCGCCCGTGTTCGTATCCTCGTGAGCAATCTAAAATATAACTTTAGCCTTGAATAGTGCCAGTATACCACTTTTAATAAACCTCTGACAATCATAGAATTTTGGGCAATATGCCGTTTCACCAAAAAAGCTTATTATTTTTGCCTGTATGAAAAGACTGCTTTTATTTTTGAGCCTGCTCAGCCTGAGCGCCTGCTACCAATATCCCGAAGTAGTAGCCATCGATTCGGTCAAGGTGTTGGATGTCAAAAACGACTCTATTTTTTTGGAGGTACAAATAGAGGTCTACAATCCGAATAAATTTACAGTGTCGCTCAATAACATTGATACTGACATCGAAATCAAGAAACTAAAACTAGGGCACTCTGTGAGCAAAGGCAAACTAGCACTCAGCCCAGAGCAAAATACAGCCACTACCTTGATGACCTCGCTGAGCCTCAAAGACGCAGCACATATCTACCCCGAAATCATTGATAAAGACAGTATCTTGGTTGGCCTCACAGGCAACTACCAATGGCAAACTTGGTTTGGAGCATACAATTTTTCTTATACCCAACAAAACTATATGAGTCCGAAGCGGCTGACAGCCCAAACAATGAAGCAGGTACTCTTAGATACAAAGCTGGGCATCAAAAACTACAAATCGCAGCTGGGTACAGAGCAGATTTATTTCAACATCTTACTCCAAATCGAAAACCCCTATTCTTTTGACCTAGGCCTTGATGAGGTCAATGTAGACATCAACATTCCCAACACTGATACGAAGCTGACTCAGTGGCGTTTGCCACAGGGGCGTATTATCAAATCGCGTGAAACCGCCTTGGTATCCGTAAAAGTCTTTATTGAAAGCAAAAACTTGGTTTTGATTTTACCCAAGCTATACCTTGATGGTAAGCCCACGCTCGCCGCCGAGGGGATGTGCAAGGTCAATATTGAAGGAGAAACATTTGAGCTGCCTATCAAACATCACCTGACCTTGCCATACATTCGATTGATGTAAGCCGCCCCTTGATTTAAGCTAGGGCTATAAAGCCGACAGACACCTATTTTGACACTCAATGACATTTTTTACCAATCCTACCACCGGCATTACCGGTTGGCTACGTCCTTATTACCAATTTCGCAAAACCTACAGCCCTTGGCTTTTGGTGCTTTTGGCTTTGGGTGTGCTTTGCTTGGTTCCGGTGGGGATGATTGCCTATCATCTGCTCTTGGGCAGTAAGTCAGCCGTTTGGCAGCATATTTATGAAAACCTGCTTTGGGGCTATATAGCCCAGTCTTCGGTTTTGCTCTTGGGCACGGCCTTGCTGTCTTTGTTGTGGGCTGTCCCCACGGCTTGGTGGGTAAGCGTGTATGATTTTCCGGGACGGCGCGCCTTTGAGTGGATGCTTATTCTACCGCTGGCCATTCCGCCATATTTGGCAGCCTATGCCTATGCTGGTATTTTTGACTATACCGGAGCGCTGTATACAGGGCTAAGGAGCTTGGGGGTAGCATCTCGTTGGATACAGGTGATGAATCTCTATGGGGCAATATTTGTGATGTCGGCGGTGTTGTTTCCTTATGTGTACTTGGCTGCCCGAACGGCCTTCTTGTTACAATCGCGCAACCTCCTAGAGGCAGGCAAGAGTTTAGGTGTATCAGGCTTTCGCCTGTTTTGGCGGGTGGCCTTGCCCTCGGCGCGCCCGGCCATGGCGGGGGGCTTGCTGTTGGTCTTGATGGAAGTACTCAACGATTACGGAACGGTCAAATATTATGGGGTAAGCGCCTTTACTACTGGTATTTTTAGGGCTTGGTTTGCGCTCGAAGACCTTCAGTCTGCACTCAACCTATCGGCGTGGTTGATGCTCTTCGTGATAGCCATTATCGCCTTGGAGCGATACCAACGCAATAAAGCACGCTACAGCAGCAATGTGGCTGCACGCCCTTTGTTGCGCAGCCGCCTAACGGGCTGGTGGCGATGGCTGATTCCGGCGCTGTGTATGCTGCCACTGGCCGCAGGATTTTTGTTGCCAATGGCTCAATTGGGGCACTGGGCTTGGATTGCCGGCGCCAAAGTTTGGAACGAAGACTTCGGGCGTATCCTCTGGAATAGCTTCGCATTGGCCGTGTTGGCTGCGCTGGTTTGTGTATTCGTAACAGTCTTGTTGGTCTATGCGGCACATACGAGCAAACACCTCTGGGCCAAGGGTTTGGCTCAGTTAGCAGTATTGGGTTATGCTGTGCCGGGGGCAGTGATAGCTGTCGGCATTATGAGTTGGGTCATCGGCCTAGACAAATGGCTCATAGCTGTGGCTGCGCGTTATTTCGATTGGCAAATAGGGCTGTTGCTTTCCGGCTCTTGGCTCTTGTTGGTCTATGCGTATATGGTACGTTATTTGGCTGTATCATACAACTTCATCGAGGCAGGCTTTCAGCGCATTGCTTTGGGGTTGGATGAGGCCGCACAGGCCTTGCGTATAGGCTCTGGCCTGCGTTTGTGGTTGATTCATATTCCTTTGTTGCGCAATGCCTTATTGGGTGGGGGGCTGTTGGTGTTTGTGGATGTACTCAAAGAACTGCCCCTGACCTTGATTTTGCGACCCTTCAACTTCCACACACTGGCTACAAGAGCCTATCAGTATGCCTCCGATGAGCTGATTACGCAGTGTGGGCTTCCGGCAGTAATCATTGTCTTGACGGGAGTGCTGCCTATTTTTCTAATCAACCGGTTGCTGAAGGCCAACATCTAGTGGCGAATAATCAGCTTCTCGAACATCGTGCGGCCTTGCTTGTTTCGTCCCTTCAACAAATACATCCCATCAGGCAGTCGAGGTAGCGTTAGTCGGTGTAGGCCTTGGTCACGGGGCAGCGCAAAGCTTGCTTTTTGTTGCCCATCGAGGCTGTAGAGTTGTAGGTTTTCGGGCAAATCAGTGCCTTCTACAGTCAGGCTACCACTGCTGGGATTGGGATAAATGCGCCAGTCAGTGGGTGGGCTTACCGGCTCAAACCCCGTAATGGGAGGTGTATTGACTTCTCCAAAAACAGGCCGTAGTAAGAGACTGCCCCGCAGCTCCGTATTTTGTTGCCAATTGCGGTCTAAGAAAAAGAAAATATCATTTCCAGAGTCGTTATTCTTGTCGTAGCCTATGGTCAGCCGGGTGTCTGTGGTTTGTTGCCAGCCAATGAATATAGTATCCTGTACCGGAATAGGCCGTTCTAGTGTGTAGGTCGTCAGCTCGTCCCTGTTGGAATATGTGATGGGCAGGCTGCGCGCCGATACCAAGGACTCGGGGCGGTTGTCAAGCCGGCTCCATACGGCCAACACAAAGGTTTCGCCGATAAGCGAGCGCTCAAAAGGCACAATATTGATTTGGATGGCGGTCAGGGTATCGGGCGTATTGAGCACAAAGCGATAGGCCACACGAGCCAAGCGCTGATTGACCCCTACAACATACTCTGCCGAGCCATCATCATAGGCATAGTAGTCGCCCAAGGTGGTAAAACTGACAATACTGTCGTTGGGTGTAAAGAGCGCAGGGTCACCAGTAACGACACTGAATTTAGTTTTGAGTGTTTTGGGGTTGTTATTGAGCGGAATCAGCGAGGCACTGAGCGGTGCTTGGACAGCTATGTTGCGCGCTCCGGCATTGATGAGTACCGACTCATTCAGAATCTCTACCGGACTACTTTTGGCAATGGTATCCTCTATAGTACAGCGGTAATTGATGACATTGAAAAAACTATTGAGGTTGTTGAGGCTAGTATTCACAAACGCGCTTAGCTCCTCTGTGGGGCGGGCGTTGAATTGCCGCACAGGCATTGCTCGATAGCGGCGTAATAATGAGGTAGGGGCTTGTACTGTAGCCACATCGAGGCGGGCGATGTCGATGGCGCTGCGGTTACGGTCTAGGTAAACATAATCGACAAACCAATGATCAAAAGGCCCAGAAAGACGGCCAAAAGATTGGAATCGAAACTGAAACTGCGCGTGCCAATAAGCAGGGTTATTGTTGAGCGGGATGAATACCTGCGCAAAATCTTGGGTAACACCACTGCCCCGCTGTACCCATACAGTATGCCATATATCGGCATTGTCCTTAAACTGTAGCCGGATAGAATCATCCCCATCCGGTACTTCGCCTAGGCCAAAGGCCTGCCAATAAAAACTCAAGAACACATCATCAGAAGCTTGGATACTGCTGAGGTCTATGGGGCGTGAAACCAGCTGATCTGCAAGGCCATTGGCCAATGGGTTATTGAATACATAAGGCTGCCCTTGTGCGTCAGCTCCATCGAAAACGGCTACGTTCAGGGTTGGGGGAGCTATACTGATATTGTTGCTGATATAAGTACCCCCGTTGGGCAGCCAATGAGCGGGGTTAGGGAGGCGGCTGGTGGTTGAGAAATCATCAAAAAAAGGCAGGCTCAGCGGTGTTTCTGTACTTCGAGGAGCATAACGCCCATCTGGGGCGGTATAAGTACTATGGTTGGGGGAAAGGATGAGCTGCGCTTGCGCCCAATAGGAAGCCAACAACAAGTATCCGCAGAACAAACAGAGAATGAAAGGCTTGATATTCATAGGCTTGAAGTAACACATCGGTGCAAGCACCCCCGGGTGTGGTGTATGGTGAATTGTGGGGTAGCAGCCTCTATAGGTATGAGAGGCTGCTACCCCACAAAGAGGAGACTATTCGTCTTTTTTCTTGTTTTTATCTTCTTTTTCCTTCTTACGTTTTTGGATGTCTTCGAGTTGTTCGAGGGTTTTGGTGCCCACTACGTTGTCGTCTTCATCTTCGTCGTCATCTTCACGAGCACCGGGGGCGGCATTGCCCGAGACCCAAAGATCCACACTGCGTCCGGCGCGAATCATATTGACGGGGCGGGTATCGGCAGGGCTGCCCGGGATGATGCCTTTGGGCAAGCGCCCGGCACGAACAGCAGGGATTTGCCTCAACACCGTGCCGATGTCGCGGCTGCTGTTGTATTCGTAGCTGATGGTACCTACTTGTAGGTCGCTGCCTTTGATGACCATAATGGCTTCGTCGAGCGGCAGGCCTACGAGGCTCGGCACGGGGAACTCCGTCTCGCCGAGGCCATCGCCCACTACAAGGTCTATCTTAGAGCCTTTGGGGATAGAATCACCAGCTTTGATTTCGCTACTTTTCCACCATTGCTCTAACACGGCATTGGTACTGTAATCGGGGCGGTATTTTACGCGGCCTACCTCTAGGTCAAGGTTGCGCAACATCCGTTCGGCATCACTAAAGGGCACATCCTTGAGCTGAGGCATACGTACTTTGGGTGGGTTGAAGGGCGTTACGATGACATAAATCTTACGGCCTTGTTTGACGGTAGCGCCCGGCTCAGGCGATTGATTCAGAACGGTGTAAGGCTTGACGTTCTTATTATAAGTAGAGTCTTTGACAATAAACACCATCCGGCGCTCACGCATTACCTGTGCTACTTCGTCGACACTCATTCCTATCAGGTTGGGTACTGTTACGCTTTCGCCATAACTTGTAATCCAAGGCAGGTAGCTGCTAAAGAAAAACAGCACGAACAAAAAGGCACCCACGACGATGATGCCTAAGTGGATGAGGAGGTCATAAACTGTGTTGCCTTTGACGAGAATAAGGCGCTTAGGTGCTTCCATAGTATATTATCGTGTTTCGGAGAGGGCGGTTGGATTTTGTTTGGCCAATGCAAAGGTAAGAATTGCGTCAATGAATTGGTAGGGTTTGTACTGATTCAGTGCGGCTTGATGAAAAATGACGGTGGCCGGAGTCATTCCGGGCAGGGAGTTGATTTCAATCACAACAACCTCGGCGCGGCTTTGGTCATACACTCGCACAAAAGCATCAATACGGGCGTAGCCCTCAATTTGGAGTATTTGGGCTACCTCAGCCAAACGTTGTTGTACTTGTGCCAGCAGGGCTTGGTTGGCTTGAGGGTCGGCAGCGAGGGGTGCCGGGGTGATGTTTTGACCTTCACCGGCAAGAAACTTTTCCTCCAGCGAGAGTACATCGCCAAGGGCAGGTGTTTCGGAGGGTAATAAGACTTCATAACGCAGGGAGCCATCGGGCTGATGATGGGTCAGCAGGCCGCAAGTGATTTCAAGAAAGCGTTGTGCGCCCTTGGCATCAATCAACTCCTCAACCAAGAAATATTCTTTTTGAGGAAACTCCTCACTAGGTTTGAGGCGCAGGGTGGTGCTTGCTTCGGGCAAAAACTCCGGTGTTGGGCGGAACATCATCTGTGCAAAAGCCGTCAAGGCTTGGCGAGAGGTGATTTTTTTTACTGCCGAGCTACAGCCATCGTCAGCAGGTTTGGCGATGAGTGGATAGCTAAACTGCGCTTCGAGTCGGTCGAGCAAGGCTTCGGGGTTGGCCTGCCATTCGTGGCGCTCTACCAAGGTATGGCCTGCTACGGCGATGCCCTCTTGGCGCAGGCGTTTGTTGGTTTCGTACTTGTTGATGGTCAGCTGTGAGCTGCTTACACCTGAGCCATTGTAGGGGAGGCCTACCTTTTCGAGTTCGGCTTGGAGCGCCCCATCTTCACCCGGTCTGCCGTGTAGGGCGATGAAAACGGCATCGGCCATCGCAGCCAGCTGCGCATAGTTGAGTTTTTTAGGATGCATCAAGGGGCTTCCGGCATACTTGCGGCGCAGGTCGGCAGTTTCATCAATGATTTGGGTCAAGACCTCACTCCCCAAACGGTAGACACCGGCTTCGTGGTGTTTGATTTTTTCGCGGGTATCGTCGGCATTGTCCTTCAACATAATATTGATAGGAATATGATACAGCTCGTGCGCTTGGTCGGAGCCTGTCAAAAACACGGGGAAAGGCTCGTACTTGGTCGAGGAGGCTAGTTTTTCGTAGACATTTCGCCCGCTCTCCATCGAGATATGGCGCTCGGAGGAGTAGCCACCCATCACCACAGCCACCCGTATTTTGGCCAGCTCTTGGGTTTGTGCTAGGTTGATTTGTGCATCGAGCTGTGTGAGCAATGCTTGGGCTCGGAAGCCAAACTTGCCGTTTTGGTGGCGTGCTTTGAGCGAAGTACGGATGAGGTAGGTCAAAAACTGCGAGGGGTTCAGCCCTATTTCAGCTGCCTGATGGAAGAAAAACGAAGCCGGCATCATCCCAGAGGTCGTATTGGGGTCATTGAGGTAGATATTGCCCTCATTGTCCAAAAACCCATCAATACGCGCATATACTTGGCAGTGGAGCGTCTGAAATAGCCGTTCACAAGCCTGCCGTATTTCGGCTATTTTTTCGGGCGTGGTTTCTATCGGGGTAATCTTGCGGCTGATGCCGGGCAAGTATTTGGCGCGGTAATCGAAAAGGTATTGGGTTTTACGAATTTCGGTAGGCGGCAACGCCACTACACGCGGGGCGTGGGGTTGGTGCGCTTCTTGCTCAATTACAATACACGAAAACTCTTTTCCTTCGATAAAAGACTCCAACAATACCTGTGTTTCGGGCTGCTCGGCTTCGAGCGTTAGCTGCTGCCCCGGGTACTGCTCCAGCAGGGCATACAACTCTTGAGGGTGGTACAGAACCGTCTCGGTGGCATCGGCTGCGTCAGGTCGTAAGCGCACCGGAAAGCCCAAGCCCTCGCGGATGTCCGTAAATTGGTACAAGAAGCGCTCTTTTTCGACAGTACTCAAGCTGCGCCATTGGGCGAGGTCAATGGTTTGGATAAAAAAGCCCTTGTCTATGGCCTGTGCCAGCGCTTCAGCACCTTGTTGCTCACGCACAATGCTGATACCAATAGAAGACCCTTGGTTGGGGGCTTTGACTACTACCGGAAACTGCACGGACTGTTGTACCAATTGTGTAGCCCAGAAGCCGCGTTGGTCGTGGGGCTGTGCCAGCCATTCTTCACGGCTGATGAGCTGCTGCTTGGGGCGCAAGAAGCCCGCCTGCTTCAGAATCTGTCCCTGGATTGTTTTGTTGATGCCAATGGCCGAAGGCAGAATACCCGAGCCTGTGTACGGAATTCCATACCATTCGAGCAAACCTTGGATGTTGCCATCCTCACCGTACCCCCCGTGGAGCGCCAAAAAGGCCACATCCATCAGTTGGGCAAACTCATGTGGATATATCCGGCGCCCCACCTTGGCCACTACAGCCTCTAAGTCGGCGGCAGAGAGCTGCCCTAGGCTTTCGAGATAAATCTGAAAGCGGCTGCCCGCCTCGCCACGCAATCGTTGGATTTCGGCCACCGGAGGGTAAAAATCACGGATAGTCCCCTTATACACATAGGGCCATTCCAGCAAAATAAAATTCCCGAGGCTATCCACAAAGATGGGTACAGGCTCAAAAAGCTGTTTATCGAGGTTGTCATATACGGTGCGTCCACCGGCAAAAGATACTTCACGCTCGCGGGACTGCCCGCCAAAGAAAATGCCTACTTTCATAAATGTATAAACCCAATCAAAATTGGTTTGGGAAGTGTATGTACTGAAAATCCTTGGGTATCAAGAAAATCAAATCCTGTCAATCCCCAAGTCAATTGAATCTTGGTATAAGTTCAGGGCAAGGTACTTCGGGCATTGTATGCTTCTTAGGTACATTGTTGCCGAAGTTCCGCTCTTGTTCAAGAGATAATCCCATAATCTCTGTAAGTATGTTATTCCCCCAACCACTCCTGTGCTTCGGCCACATCCTTAAAAGCAGCGATAGGGATAGTCGGCATTGCTTTTTTGAAATCATCGATAAATTGTTCCTGCGCAACTTGGGCAAAAAAATCAACCGAAAGCACCACTGCAATACGGCGAATAGGATGCTCTTGTGTCAACTGTCCAAACCACTCGACTAACGTATCTTGATTATCAGGAGTGAGAATGTGTTTACAGTTACTCCATTCGAGCAACAGCCGATGGGCTGCCTGTGAGCCTAAGCCTTGTCGTAAAGCCTCTAGCTCCTGCGCAAACGCTTCATCCTCAAGAGTAGGATGAGAAGCCCAAGTGTGTGTCAGCTGTGCCAAAGTCTCATCATATTGAGTGTGGCTGTATTGCGGTTGGTTTGTTGCCATAGTCCCCAAAAAGAAAGTTTTCTGATGTTGATCGCAGGTATATTGAGTAAATATACACAAATCAGTTGGGAATATCGGCGGCCTCCGAAGCCGCAGTATTATTTTCTGTGCTGCTTTTGCCGTTGGGAAGCGCTTGAGACACATCAGTGAAGAGAAAGGCAAACAAAATCACAAACACCCCCACAAAGATAGAAGAGTCTGCAATATTGAATATCGGCCAAAAGGCATAGTATTGATCTCCGATCAGCGGAATCCACGATGGCAGATACCCTTTCCAGATATCGACATAAATCATGTCCACGACCTTGCCGTGAAACCAAACCGTAGGCGCATCTGCCGGTGCATTGCCCAAGGCCCAACCATAGAATGTACTGTCAATCACATTGCCGGCAGCGCCCGCCAAGATGAGTGCCAGCGCGCCACTAGTCCAGCGGGGATAATTTTGGTCAATGATATATTTGAGATAAAAGGCAATCCCAATGGTAGCCAACAAACGGAAAAGCGTCAAAAACAGCTTACCATACACAAAATCCAACTCCAGCCCGAAGGCCATCCCCGGGTTTTCGATGTAGTGGATTTTGAACCAATTGCCCAAGACCTTAATCTCTCCGGCATCCCCCATGGGTATATTGAAATGCACCCAAAGCTTGCTGCCTTGGTCTATTAAAATCACTAACAGCGCTAGCAAATAATAAGGTAAGTACTTCATGTGTGATTAATTTCGATATATCAGGCAAAAGTACGAAATCTTTTGAGGATTTCACCCTTCCCACACGCCACTGGACATTTTTGGAAAAGTAGCTCGGAGCTCAAGCCCCGAGGCAAGCTGAGGCCTTCTTTGTGGACAACATCATGAGGCTTAACCCACAGTGTGATTTGGAAAATATCCAGTAGCATGACTTTCCTATAAATTCCCCGCGCTTTTGCAGGGCATACCCTGACCCAACAATATTTGACGCAAATCATGTGAGCAAGAAGATAGTTTTGCGAAGATTATTCTAAGCCAAAGTTAAGTCGTTTTGTGCCCAGGGTTGAATTTGTAAATCGTTGATTAATAATGTTTTTTAGTGCTTACAATAGTCTAAAGAAGAATATGCTGCATCGGAGCTGCAAATCGAATTAAAAAACTTTTTTGTGGATTATTTTGAAATATAATTGAAACCGGCGTAATTAGCGAGCTAATGCTTACGATGTTAGTAGTTGTGTTTTTCAATCACTAACAAATCAGTATAATTTCTTTCAATTCTCACTTAAACAATCAATTACATGAAGAAAGGTTTACTATTAAGCCTGACCTTGCTGCTCTCCTTCTTATATGTAGGAGTATTTGCACAAGGCAGATTGAGTGGGGTGGTTACCGATGATAAAGGGGAAGGCCTTCCCGGGGTAACCATCACCATTAAGGGAACAACCCAAGGTACAGCAACAGATATCAATGGACGTTATTCATTGTCTGTACCTGCTAACGCGATTCTTGTTTTCCGTGCTGTTGGTATGGAGAGCCAAGAAATTAGTGTTGGAGGACAAAGCACCTTAGATGTGTCAATGGCACCAAGTGTACAACAGCTACAAGATATAGTAGTTGTAGCCTATGGTTCACAGCAAAAGAAAGAGTTGACAGGAGCCGTTTCTTCTGTAGGTTCGGAACAACTCAAGGATTTACCATTATTAGGTATTGAACAAGGGTTACAAGGGCGAGCCGCTGGTGTACAAGTTACACAAAACTCTGGTACTCCGGGGAGTGGTATTGCTGTCCGTGTGCGAGGGCCTAGCTCTATCTCTGCAAGCAATGAGCCATTGTATGTAGTAGATGGCGTGCCAATCAACCAAGGTAACTATTCAAATATTGGAGTGGGTAACCAACAAACCAATGCTTTGGCAAACATCAACCCATCCGAAATCGAATCTATGGAGGTTCTTAAAGATGCCGCAGCAACTGCTTTGTATGGTTCTCGTGCATCTAATGGTGTGGTTTTGATTACTACCAAGCGTGGTAAAGTAGGACGCAGTGAGATTAATGTCAATTACTATACTGGTATTCAGGAAACTTGGAAAAGACTCACTCCCTTGACCGGACCTCAGCAAGTAGAGCTTTACAACGAAATGTTTGCTAATAGACTCGGATTGCCTATAGGCTCACCTGCTGCTATTAATACGGCGTTTAATTTCTTTGGCTCTCTGAATCCAAATGATGAGTTCAGGACAC
The DNA here is from genome assembly GCF_000430505.1 of Eisenibacter elegans DSM 3317. NCBI lineage: Bacteria > Pseudomonadati > Bacteroidota > Cytophagia > Cytophagales > Microscillaceae > Eisenibacter > Eisenibacter elegans. The sequence goes on from NZ_KE387152.1 coordinate 49,892, forward strand.
TCAATATATTCCAAAACCCTTCATTAGCTACTACTACTAATTGGCAGAATGAAATATTCCGTACTGCGGCCATACAAAATATAGAGCTATCAGCCTCTGGAGGTGATGCCCGTACTCAGTATTATACGGCTGTTAACTACTTCGAACAAGAGGGTATTATCAAAGGCTCTAAGTTTTCACGTCTATCTGGTCGTATAAATTTAGACCATCGTATTTCCGATCGCTTCAAATTTGGTACTAGCCTAGGTTTTTCTCGTGCAGTAAATTCACGTATCAACAACGATAATAACATTTTCGGGGTACTGTCTGCTGCCTTGTTGAATGCTTCGGATATTCCAGCAAGAAGATCAGATGGTTCTTATGCATTTGACCCTGCCTCATCAACTGACAACCCTCTAGCACAAGCCCTAGAGCCCACCAACTTGGCGATTAACAACCGTTTGTTTAATAACACATTTTTGCAAATTGATATATTACCTGGCCTTAGCTTCCGCCATTCTTGGGGTCTAGATTATGTGTATTTCCGCGAAGACCGTTTCATTCCCACCACTGTTCGTCAGGGTGTTGGTGCTAATGGTCAGGGCGATGTAAGTTCAGCTCAAGAAATCAACTGGTTGAATGAGAACGTATTGACTTACGGAAAATCTTTCGGAGATCATACAATCTCAACTTTGTTAGGTTTTTCTGTACAAGAATCTCGATTTGAGCGTGTAGCAGCACAGGCAACTAACTTCCCCGGCAATGATATCCGAAGATTGGCTGCTGGTGCCGTAAAATCTGAAGCTACATCTACTGGAACCTCTTGGGCACTAACTTCTTATTTCCTTCGTGCTAATTATGATTTCAAAGGTAAGTACTTGTTTACGGCTAGTATCCGTGCTGACGGTTCTTCTCGATTCTCTGAAAACAACCGATATGGTGTCTTCCCTGCGGCTTCAGTAGGATGGCGTATTTCTGAAGAGGGTTTCATGGACAATTTGACTTTTGTTAATGAGTTGAAACTCCGTGGTGGTATTGGAGTTACTGGTAACCAAGAAATCCCGAACTTTGGAGCCTTGGGCTTGTTTGGTGGAGGGGCTAATTACCTACAATTGGCAGGATTAGCACCTACTCAGATCGCCAACAATGATTTGAAATGGGAAACAACTGTACAGTATTCAGCTGGTTTGGATATAGGGTTATTCAATCGTGTAAACATTACAGCGGATCTCTTCCTAAAAGATACACGCGATTTGTTGTTGAATACGCCAATTCCTGCTACTTCAGGCTTTTCTACTTACTTGCTTAATGTGGGTGCGATGGAGTCTAGAGGAATTGAATTGGGCATCTCTGCTTCGCCATTAGGCGCAGACAAAGCATTCCAATGGACATCTGACTTCAACATCTCGTTTATTCGTAACAAGATTACACGGCTGGCTGACAATGTACCTCCCTTCGCACAAGGATTTGCCTCTTGGGTAGAGGTTGGGCAACCTCTTGGTACTTTCCGTGGTTACCGCGTAGAGGGTATTTTCCAGTCTCAAGAGGAAATTAACGCAGCCAATGCCCTGAACCCATCAGGTCCTTATCAACTAAATGCTGCTCCTGGTGATATCAAATTCCGTGATTTGAACGGTGATGGACGTGTAACTAATGATGATCAAGAAATCTTAGGCAACGCTCAACCAGATTTCTTTGGTGGATGGACTAACACCTTCCGTTACAAAGGCTTCGACTTGATGATTTTCTTGCAGTACACTTATGGCAACCTGATTTATAATAATACTCGTGCGTTCACCGAAGGCATGAATAGTGTATTTGGTCAAACTGCTGGTGTTTTGAATCGTTGGACTCCTACCAACACCAATACTAATGTACCACGTGCAACATTCGGTGACCTCAATAACAACCGCCGTACTTCTGATCGCTGGCTGGAAGACGGGTCATTCTTGCGTGTGAAAAACGTTGTTTTGGGCTATAATTTCTCTAAAAATGTAACCAATACCCTAAAATTGCGCAGCCTCAGACTTTATGCGTCTGCTCAAAACTTGTTTACATTTACCAACTACTCGGGTCTAGATCCTGAAGTAAATACCTTCAGTGGATCTAATACCGCCTTAGGAACTGACTTCCTTACTTTCCCTCAGGCGCGTACATACACCTTTGGTATCAATGTTGGACTATAACTTGAAATAACTTATGAAAAATAAATTTTTAACATATGCTCTTGGTTCGGCACTTCTGTTTACAGGGGTAGGCTGCCAGCGCATCATAGAAACACAAGAGCCGCAACAATCAATAGCGGCAAGTACCGCCATTAATTCGCGTAGTAGCGCTACTGCCGCGATGTTGGGTGCCTATAGTAGTTTACAATCTGCAAACTATTATGGAACACGCTATCTGTTATTACCCGAAATGCACGGGCAAGGTAATGCGAATCATTCTGGGACATTCCCCTCTTTTGGGCAATTTGCCAGACGCGCAATCTTAGATGATAACGTAGAAGTGGCCAATATGTGGGCTGCCATTTATTCAGGAATCAATCGTGTTAACCAAATCATAGATCGAGTTCCACGTATTGATGAGGCTGCATTTACAGCAGAGCAACGACAGGCATTATTGGCAGAAGCACACTTCTTGCGAGCCTTCCATTACTTTAACCTTGTACGTTATTGGGGGGGAGTACCTCTTATCACAAGACCAACCAATGCCGTTGAAGGAACTACATTGCAAGTACCCAGGTCAACTGTTAATGAAGTATATACACAGATATTAGCTGATTTGGATGTCGCACTTGCATCAGCACCAACAACATATGGAGCTACTGCTGCTACCAAAGGAAGAGCAACCCTAAGAGCAGTACAGGCTTTGAAAGCTCGTGTACACCTGTATCGCTCATCGCTAGGGATAGCCACTGAATGGGATCAAGCAATTCAGTTTGCAACATTAGCGGGTACAGGTGCTTCATTGACAACGAATTTTGTATCGTTGTTTGAAGATAAGAATACTGTTGAAGCTATTTGGGAACTACAATTTGACCCCACAAACAGTAATTCAATTGCCTTTTTCTTACTACCAACTGCTTTGGGGGGTAGAAATGAAATACAACCTAATGCAAATTTAGCCGGCGCATTCCCTGCTGGAGATGCCCGCAGAATTACGGCTGGTGCCGCTACCAATGTACGCTCACGGGTTAAATATTTCAGACCAGGTACTGGAGATGATCACGTCATTATATTTCGTTTAGCAGAGATGTTACTGACTCGTGCTGAGGCTCTGGTTGAACGTAATACAGGTACTGATTTAGCAGATGCTGTAACCTTGATCAATCAGATTCGAACTAGAGCTGGCATAGGAAATTATGCTGGTGCGGTTGATCAAGTTTCGTTGCGCAATGAAGTGTTCCTACAGCGTCGCTTAGAATTAGCCCTAGAAGGACATTACTTCTTTGATGTGGTTAGAACAGGACGTGCTGCAACTACCTTTGTTGACTGGAACCCCAATCAAGCATTGTTGCCAATACCTTTCCGTGAGTTGAATGCCAATCCAAATTTAACTCCAAACCCACGATAATAGCAAGTGAAGTTAAATTGCTTTCCAAAACCCCACTTTGGTGGGGTTTTGGTATTATATGGTAATTCGTTTCAAGTAAGCTTAACTATGATACCGAACAAACACTCTGTATAAACTAGGAATTCCCAAAGGACAATAGCATTTTGTAAGGCTTTAGCTAACCTGAGAAACCATTGCTTTAATAGAATGAAGTACTGATAAGTAAAAACAGTTTCAATTTTCTACAAATAAAAAACCAAAATACACTTATTTGTTAAAATTTAATTTCAAAAAATTGTTAAAAATATATTTGAGACAAAAAAAAAACCCTAACCTTTGTATATGTTCAAAAAACAGATTAACTAGCGTTAAGAGTCTATGTAACCCAAATGATAGCTTATATCACTATTACAAGATTCTTAATGGTTTATTCATCAGTTAATCAAAATCAGTTAAAATGAACAGAGGTTTACTATTAAGCCTGACCTTGCTGCTCTCGCTCTTATATGTAGGAGTATTTGCACAAGGCAGAACAGTAACCGGAACAGTAACCGACGAGAGCGGTGACCCAATTCCGGGTGTTACTGTAGTAGTGAAGGGAACAACCCAAGGAACTGCTACAGACATCAATGGTCGTTATTCTATCACTGTGCCTGAAAATGCTGTTTTGGTGTTTAGTGGTGTAGGATTGACCGCTCAGGAGGTTGTAGTAGGCAACCAAACCAATATCAGCCCAACAATCAACTCAGATGTGAAAACACTAGGGGAGGTTGTGGTTGTAGGTTATGGTACTCAAGAAAAGAGAGAAGTAACTGGCGCCATTACACAAATCAAAGGCGCTGACATTGCCAACCTAGCAACTACTAGTTTTGACCAGCAGTTAGCTGGCCGTGCAGCAGGTCTGACAGTTACAGTACCTTCTGGTGTATTGGGAGAGTCGCCTCGTATTCGTGTACGTGGTACCAACTCTATCACCTCAGGCTCATCTCCTTTGATTGTTATCGATGGAGTACCCATGTTTTCTGGTAACTTGAGCAACGGTACTACCGTAAACAACGCTCTTGCAGACCTCAACCCCAATGATATCGAATCATTTGAGGTATTGAAAGACGGTGCTGCAACAGCTATCTATGGTTCTCGTGCCGCCAACGGTGTACTTTTGATTACTACTAAAAGAGGTAAGGCGGGACGCTCAAAACTAACCTATGACACATGGTTTGGTTGGTCTCAAGCGGCAAACCGTTTTGATTTGCTCAACGCTGATGAGTTTGTTCAGATTCAAAACGAAAAACTTGCGGCTGCTGGTGATCCTGCATTGTTTAATGTAAGTGGAATCAATACCAATTGGCAAGACTTGATATTCCGTACAGGCTTCCAACAAAGCCACAACGTATCGTTGAGCGGAGGTACAGAGCGTACAACATACTTCTTCTCTGCTAACTGGACCAAGCAAGAGGGATTTGTGCAAAGCAATGAGTTCCAAAGAGCAGCTATCCGTGCCAATGTTGATCAAAAAGTAACCAATTGGTTGAAAGCTGGTATGAGTACCTCACTTGCAAGATCTCAAAACATTGGTCTGAACACTGGTCGTAACTCACTGAGTGGTAACATTACAAACGCTTCTCGTTTGTGGCCTAACGTATCTCCATTTGATGCAAACCACCCAACAGGCTTTAACATCGAGGCTGGTAACAGACTAGGCAGAGGTGTAAATGGTGTGCCAATCACCTTTAACTACCCCAACATTGCTTTTGTATTGGCCAACAACCTCAATAACTCAAGCTCTTATCGTTTGTTGAACAACGTATATGCAGAGGTGAATATCCCAGGTATAGAGGGGCTTACAATTCGTACCCAATATGCGACTGATATCGCTTTTGTAGACGATTTTACTTTTTGGGATTCTCGCCACGGAGATGGTTTTGGTTCAAATGGATTGGTAAGCCAAGGTGCTTCTACCTATATGCGTTGGAACTGGCAGAACACAATCAATTACTCCAAAACTTTTGCCGATGTGCATAAAATCGGTGTTATCGTTGGGGTAGAATACCAGCAAGACAAAAACAGAGCAGCAATTGCTCAAGGTCAGAACTTAACGAATGACTTTTTTGGCCGTACCAATATCGTCAGTGGTTCATTTGAAACACCTACAGTAACAGGTGGCGCTACTCAAAATGGTTTTGACTCTTACTTTGGCCGTTTGAACTATGCCCTCAAGGATCGCTACTTGTTCAACATCAGTGTTCGTAATGACGGGATATCAGCACTATTGCCCCCCAATAGAAGAGGTACATTTGTTGGTGGTTCAGTAGGATGGCGTATCTATGAGGAAGGCTTCTTCCAGAATGCATTGGGCAACATCTTCTCTGATTTTAAAATCCGTGCAAGTTATGCCCAAGTAGGTAACGTGGATATCGGTAACTTCCCTGCTGTAGGAACCTTTGGTATAGCCCAGTATGGCTCTCAACTAGGTATCAGCTACAACCGCCTTGGTAACGTAGCCAACCCTGATTTGCAATGGGAAGTAAGTAACAAGCTTGATGTTGGCGTTGAATTTGGATTGCTGAGCAATAGAGTTTCAGTAGAGTTTGACTACTACCGCAACGATATTGACAAGCTTATCCTAGCTACGCCTACTGCACCTTCTTTAGGATTACCAGATAATAGCATCAACAGAAATATCGGTGGCATTGTCAACTCAGGGATAGAGCTACACATTGCAGCCGCAGTGTTAGAAACTAATGGAGGCTTCCGATGGAATACCGACTTCAATTTCTCTACTAACAGAAATGAGATTACTGCACTCAATAACAATGAGGACATCCTCTTTACATACAACATCAACCGTGTAGGGCAGCCTATTGGTAGCATCTACGGATTTGATTTTGTAGGTGTAAACAGTGCCAATGGTAATCCTATCTATAGAAAAGCCAATGGTGATTTGGTACAGTATCACTTGACAAATGGTGTGTCAGGAAGCTACCGTGTGTTCAATCCTGCTAACCCTGCCAACATAGCAGAGGCAGCTACATTGACAGCCAATGATCGTGTGTTGTTGGGTAATCCTAACCCTACTTGGTTTGGTGGTTGGTCTAACAATTTCTCTTACAAAGGCTTCGATATGGAGATTTTCTTGCGCTTCTCAGGAGGTAACAAGATTATGAACGTTACCCGACAAGAATTGCTTTCATTGAACTTCGTAAACAATGGTCGCGAAATTCTTGAGCGCTGGACTACTCCTGGTCAACAAACCAATGTACCTAGAATGGGCTCTGGCACTGGTGCTACCAACTTCTTGTACAACAGTGGATTTGCTGACAGCCGATTTGTAGAAGCTGGAGATTTCCTACGTATTCAAAATATCGTGTTGGGATATACCCTGCCTAAGCAAATAGTAGAACGTGTTAATATGCAGCGTCTGAGACTTTATGCTCAAATGCAAAACGTACTGGTCTTCACTAAATACAAAGGGCTAGATCCTGAGTTGAACGCCAACCCTAACTCCAACAGTCAGTTTGGTATCGACTTCAACGGTAACCCGCTTCCAAGAACTATTACCTTTGGTTTGAACGCTACGTTTTAACAATTAAACACTGATAATCAATGAAAAATCATATAAGAAAAGTAAAGATAGCGCTGCTAACCCTCTCTTTTGGGGTGTTTAGTGCCTGTCAAGTAACGGACTTACAGCCGATTAACTCGATAGACCAACGCACAGCATTTAGTAACCCTTCTCTTGTAGAAGCATCTGTGGTTGGGGTATATAATGCTGCCCAGTCAGGATTTTATGACCCTCTAAACGGTACTGGCAACCAAACTAGAGGATATCCTTTTGGGGCTGCCTCCATTCAGCAGGCGGATAACCGAGGTGAAGATGTGGTAGACCAAGCAGGTTTTTTTGGTATTACATATGGCACAGCCTATGGCCCTAATACGCCTAACAATGTGAATATGTGGAATACCCTTTATTCACTCATCAACCAAGCCAATGTAGCTATTGATGGCGTTAAAGGTGCGGCAGCAAGTGGCATTATTACCGCAGCAGCAAGTATCCAATATGAAGCCGAAATGCGATTCTTGAGAGCATTGGCTTACCATGAGTTGTCGATTCATTTCTGCCGACCTTTTTCAGATAACCCAACAGCTCCCGAGGGTGGTGTGCCTTTGAGACTTACCGCAATAGTGGATGGTCAAGATGCAACGGCCGCTTCTCAAGTTCGTCGTGCAACGGTTGCTCAAGTATATGAGCAAATCTTGGCTGACTTGGATTTTGCTGAAGCTAACTTGCCTGCAACTAGAACAGGAAGTTTAAGAATAACTCGTGCCGTTAGAGGTGCAGCTATTGCCCTTAAAGTACGCGTTCGCCTACACCAAGGTGAGTGGAATGCTGTTCTGACAGAAGGCGCTAAACTAACTGGTGTTTATACCCTAACAGCTACTCCAGAGGGGCCATTTGTTAGCAATGCAGCTAACTCTGAGAGCATTTTCTCTATCGAAAACAATGCCCAAGATAACCCCGGTGTAAACGGAGCTCTACCTTCTTTCTACAACCGCTCAGGCCGAGCATTGACTGCTATCAGCCCAGGTATCTGGCGTGCGCCTTGGTGGTTGCAAAGTGATTTGCGTAGAACACAACTCACCCAACCCTTGGGTGGAACTGGCAGTAGAGCCAATCAACGCTACTCTTTCAAGTACAGAGACGTAACCAACCGTGCTGATTTTACGCCAATTATTCGTTATGCAGAAGTTATATTGTCTATGGCAGAAGCTGAAGCACGTGCTAATGGTGTAACAGCTACAGGTCTTGGATATCTGAACCAAGTGCGTAACCGTGCAGTAACTAACGCGGCTGATCAATTTACGCTTACTTCTTTTGCTACAACAGATGAGTTTATCACAGCAGTATTGCGTGAGAGAAGAATAGAGTTTTTGTGTGAAGGTCGTCGTTGGCCTGATATTCACAGACTTGCGCAAGATCCTGTACACTCAGTAGGAGGTATCCCTGCGAAGTTCTCTTCAGCACAGTCTCAAAATGGAGCGCTCTATATTGATGCAGCATTGCCTACCCCTGCATTGACAGCGATTCCTTATAGCGATTTTAGATTCTTGTGGCCTATTCCACAACAAGAAATTATCTTGAACCCTACGGTTATTAGGCAGAACCCAAATTGGGGGTAACAACCCCTTCAAAACCCCACTTAGGTGGGGTTTTTTTTATTACCTAGAAGACTATAGTATTTTAGCAACATAAATACTGAATGTGACTGTGATTTGGCTGTTTTTGTATAATTTGGGTAAAAATTTGGCCTAATACATTTTTTACCAAAGTATACGATTATGAGTTATCAGGATACTTATCAACTTTCTATCAAGGAGCCACAGCTTTTCTGGAGCCAACAGGCGGCGCAGCTGCCTTGGTATACTTATCCCAAGCAGGTGCTCACCAAAAACGAGCAGGGTTTTTATCGTTGGTTTGAAGGGGGGAAGCTCAATACCGCCTATATGGCCGTGGATTGGCACATTAAGCAGGGGCGGGGGGCGCAGCTGGCGCTAATCTATGATTCGCCCGTAACCGATACCGTCCGACGTTATACCTATCAAGACCTCGGAGAGGAGGTAGCGCGTTTGGCAGGCTTACTCCGGCAACTGGGGGTGCAAAAAGGGGACAGGGTCATCATCTACATGCCAATGATTCCTGAGGCTGCCTTTGCGATGCTTGCTTGTGCGCGACTAGGCGCCGTGCACTCAGTAGTTTTCGGAGGGTTTGCTGCCCACGAGTTGGCGCTTCGTATCGATGATGCCTTGCCCAAACTCATCCTGACGGCTTCCTGTGGGATAGAAGGAGATAAAATTATTCCTTACAAACCCTTGGTTGACAAGGCGCTGCTCGAATCTTCACACCAACCTCAGGCCGTATTGTTGTACCAACGTCCACAGTATACCGAACAGCTTGCTGCCCCTTATATCGACTGGGCTGAGGCGCTGTCGGGTGCTCCCTTGGCTGATTGTGTGCCTGTCGATGCCCACGACCCACTCTATATCCTCTATACCTCTGGTACTACGGGCAAGCCTAAAGGTATTGTCAGAGACAATGGCGGGCACGCTGTGGCGATGTATACCAGCTTGCAACACACTTACGGGATGCAGCCCGGGGAAGTGTTTTGGGCGGCTTCTGACCTAGGTTGGGCCGTGGGGCATTCATATATCGTCTATGCTCCCCTGATTTTGGGCTGTACGACAATCTTGTTTGAGGGCAAGCCTGTCAAAACACCGAATGCCGGTACGTTTTGGCGTGTCATTGACCAACACAAGGTCCAAGTCTTTTTTACAGCGCCAACGGCTTTCAGGGCTATCAAAAAAGAAGATAGTCAAGGACTTCTACACCGAACATATGATACCTCAAGCTTGCGTTACCTTTTCTTGGCTGGTGAGCGTTGTGATGTAGATACATACAATTGGGCCACGCAGCTTTTGGGCGTACCGGTGATAGACCACTGGTGGCAGACGGAGTCAGGACACCCCATGTTGGCCAACCCCATCGGTCTAGAGCCTTTGCCAATACGCCCAGGCTCTGCCGGAAAGCCCGCCTGTGGCTTCGATGTCAGGGTATTGCGTGAAGATGGGCAACCTGCCGCCCCTAACGAAGAAGGGCTGGTGGTGGTAAAGTTGCCGCTACCGCCGGGCTGCCTGCCTACACTCTGGAACGATGACACACGCTTTCAGGAGGCGTATATGAGCCGCTTCAAAGGGTTTTACTTTACCGGAGACGGTGGGTATCGTGATAAAGACGGTTATGTATTTATCACCGGAAGGGTAGATGACCTGATCAATGTAGCCGGCCACCGGCTTTCTACTGCCGAAATGGAAGAGATGGTGGCCGCTCACCCGGCGGTGGCGGAGTGTGCCGTGATTGGCATTGCAGATCCCCTCAAAGGACAACGTCCGGTGGGTTTAGTGGTATTGAAAGATGGGGTATCTATCAGTGCCACACAGTTGGAGGCCGAGTTGGTGGCCAAAGTACGCGAAGATTTGGGCGCGGTGGCTTTTTTCAAAAATGCAGCGGTAGTTAAGCGCTTGCCGAAGACCCGCTCCGGCAAAATCTTGCGGCGGGTGATGCGTAAAATTGCAGATGGTGAGCCGTTTACAATGCCTTCTACGATAGATGACCCTGTGATTTTGGAAGAAATCAAAGAGACCTTGGCAAGTCGTGGTATCGGTATAGCCTTTGAAGCAGAATAGACTTACCAAAACCGTTGCCAATGGCTGGTTTGGTGTGTATGTCGTTTTTGGACGATATTCCAGATACCGTGTTCGTCTAAGACATCTAAACGTACTGCGTCAAAGGCGTGTAAAATATAGCGAGAGGCGGTGGGCATACGTGCCTGCCATCCTTGAGGCAGGTCTTCGGGGTTACAGACGATGCCTACGTGTATGATGCGCCCATCGCTAGGGCGGGCGAAGAAGGCCAAATCAGCCGTTTGGCTAGCCTCCAAAGTGTCAATACGTAGCCCTTGTGTGGCTTGTTGATATGCGTCGCGGAGCAGCGGATGTCCAGCCAACTTCCAGATTTGCTGCGTAAACCCAGAACAGTCTATGCCTAGAGGGTGTTTGCCTCCCCAAAGGTAGGGGCTGTTCCAGTAATTCCAAGCAGCCTGCCAAGCTTCTAAAGCGCTCAGCTTGGTAGCGGTATCGTATACTTTGCCCAGCCATTGGTAAGTTTTTCCGTTAAAACTGCCGCGCCCGGTGTGGATATCAAATTCGGGCAGGTGTGCGCCTAGCGGCAACCAACTGCATAGCCCATCTTCCCAAATTAGCTGGGCGATGGGCTCGCCACTAACAATAGGTGCTTTTGTGGGTACTGATGACAGGCTGATATATTGAGATTCAGACAGATACCCCTCATAACCATCCCATTGATTACGGATATGTAGCCATCCATCTTTGTTGCCCAATACTTCATATATTTCTCCAAAGAGCAATTGGGTAACCATTTCGTATCGCTCGCCGGCATCTTGTCGGATAGCGACTACAGGCAGCCCCACAATACCATATACATTACTTGACATACTCATTTGCTATATTTTTGTTGGATAGATGGCCTTGGTTTAGCGGCGTGTTAGCTTTTGGCCTATGGCCATCAAGAGAGGTCGCTCATACCAAGCAATTAAGGCCAAAAAGACACCTATCAGTCCCCAGTGTAGCCCAAGGCTAGGCCAAAAGCTCCACCCCTGTACTGCCCAATGCCCCACGACAATCAATACCGTGGCAGCGGCAATCAAACTGAGCGCATAACCTACCTCATAAGGAATGGGATAATGCTTTTGTCCCCAGAGGTAGCACACGACCATCATCGTAGCATAAGCGACCAAGGTCGCTATGGCGGCTGCGGGATAACCCAACTGGGGAATAAGGGCAAAGTTGACCCCCACTGTTATCAGTGCGCCCAAACCTGTCAGCCAAGCACCGGCGATGGTACTGTCAGTAAGTTTGAACCAAATACTTAGATTTTGGTATACCCCCAAACACAAATTGGCTAATAACAGAAGAGGGACAATCCAAATGCCCTGGCGATAGACTTCTTGGCCTAAGAAGTACTGTAACCAGCTCAGATTGAGGCTCACTCCCACATAAATCATACAACAAGCCAACACAAAATAGCGCATTACCCGGGCAAAAGTTTGGGGTGCTTTCTTGTCGGCTGATTGGCCAAAGAAAAACGGTTCTGCCGCATAGCGGAAGGCTTGGGTAACCAAGCTCATAAAAATAGCCAGTTTGTATACTGCCGAATAAACGCCTACGGCCTCTATTGGGCTGAGGTTGGGGTAGTAGTGTGCTGGCAGCCAATACTTGAGCAAGGCCCTGTCGGATACCTCATTGACCATCCCAGCCAAGCCCATCAACATCAGTGGCCAAGCATAATGCAAAACAGGCTTTAACACCGACCCGTCCCAGTCCCAGCGGAAAGCGCTGAAAATAGGCCAAAACCATAAAATCACTGCGCCATTGGCCAATAGATTGGCCAAAAACACATAACCAATGCCTAGCTCGGGCTGGAAGAGGCGTTCTCCTAAAGGTTGTAAGGCACTACCATAAGCGCCGCCGGCCATTTGTCTACAAATAACCAAGAAAAACACGTTCAGCAACACATTCAATCCAATATTGAATACCCGCGCTGCAGCAAAGCGGCTTGCCTTTCCCTGAAGCCTCAGCTGGGCATAAGGCAAAGCCAGCAGGGTGTCTATCGACAGTATTCCGATGAGCCAGTAGAGCAGGTACGGACGGTCGGTATAGCCCAATGCGCTCGAAAGGTTAGGCGTAAGCCACCACAAAAGAGCTGAGAACAATACCGTGCTGACCAACATACAGCTCATCAATTGGTTGAAAACACGTTGTTTGCCAGCTGCGCTGGGTTGGGCTGCCGCAAAGCGGAAGAAGGCCGTTTCCATCCCATAGGTGTAGAGGATGTTGAGAAAGGCTACATAAGCATATAGCTCCGAAAAAATACCATATTCTGAAGCGCCAAAACCATAGTGTATGTGGGTATGTAAGGGCACTAGTAGGTAGTTGAGCATGCGGGCAACAATACTGCTGATGCCGTAGAGGGCTGTTTGGCCAGCCAATTTTTGGAGTAATCCCATAGTGCTGCGCTTGATGATAGTAGCGCGGCAAAGTTACACAAATTTGGATGGATTGGTATGATGGGCAGCAGCGATAGCAATGTGAAAAACATAGAGCCAAGCAGCAAAAAAGTCATCCCGAAAGCGCGGGATGACTGCTGTACTAAAGCCTTAGGTAAGGCGTAGGAGAGTCTGTTTGAGAAGAAGTCAAGGGTTGTTTAACCCCGTTTTTTGAGCCAAGCAGTATATTTCTTATCATTGATAACGTTAGCAGCAGGGAAAGCAGGCAAACCACCACAGCCTCTTCCATAGTTGGCATTGGTGAGAAAGCCTAGCTGCTTGGGACCGCTTTTGTCTAAATAAAAATGGTAATCACGCGCTACAATCTCATTATAGGGCATGTTGTCGATGTAGAATGGGCTCAGCCCTTTATTTTCTACAATGAATCCACCAAGCATCATGCCATCGACACGTACCGAGAAGCGGCTCTCATCGTAATCACAGACTTCGATGCTGACAGAACGCACCAAAACCAGCTTCCCAACATAACGGTCGCCGCCATACTCTTGGGCTACCTCGTCGCAGCAGTCGCAAAAATCCATAATATAGCCCTGTGTTTTGATTTTGGCCGCTAGTTGTTCGGCTTCGCTACGACTCATGCAGTCGTCAGGGTCTGCCCACACACTCAAAGGAAAGAGGAGTAGTAGGCTGGCGGCCAATAAGCGGCCATAGAGGGAAGTAATGTTTGTAAACATAGATTTGGAAGTAGAAATTAGAAAAGGGTTAGGAAAACGTTGTCATTACGTAGAAGACCAGCACAAAGATTTGTCTAAAGCCTTAGACTTTATGAAAGGCAGGCTTTAGTTTACAAACAGGAGATTGGTGTAATGCGCCTACTGTGAAGGCAAAGGCTGAGAGGCTTCTTTGTCTAGTTGTCGGAGATGGGCTTTACGGTTGTGGCGCAGCCGTGTTTTCCAGGTTTGCAAGGCATCCTGTTCTTCTTGATGGAGGGTTTTGATCAGCGCCAATGTTTTGCGCTGCCTTTCAGCATCAGCCCTGACGCTATTGATGCGTAAGTAATCACGGTAGCTGTGGTCTTGACTGTGGCGGATGAGTTCGTAGTAATGCTGTTGGATTTTTTGAGAGGTGTGGCCGAAGTGTTGTGCTTGTCTGATGAGCGCCGGCGCATCTTTAGGGGTAGCACCTCTGCGCTCCAATTCCCAAGCGAGCATCCCGATTAGGGCTTCCCATAAGGGATTGTCTGCCCGAAATTCAGGAATTTGCCCACTTCGGATTTGCTTGCTATATTGCTGCATTTGCACGATAGCACGGTAATGTTCCCAAGCCGATTGTTGTAGGATACGCTCCGTTTTTTGTCGCTCAGACAAACCACGTTCTAGCTGTAAGGCCAGTGCATGGCTTTGCTCTGTATAGCGTTCCATAGTTTGTTGTTGTTTTTTTTGCCAGCGTAAATGAGCCCACATAGCTTGGCTGAGCGGTTCGGGCTGTCTTTGGAAAAGCGCCACTACTTGCATAGGAGCCATACAAAATCCTATTCCTAGCCCCAAGACTATCAGCCCGACTTTGAGAATACCCGCATCGCTCAACTTAAGATAACGGGTGAGCACTTGACGGTGGCTCTCCGGAATCTGAATGGATTGCCCACTGCTATGACGCTGCGCGACTTCGTGCTGGAAGCGGCGGTAGAGGTGGTCGCCACGAAAGCGATGGCGTAAAAAAAGCCCTGCCAGAAGTATGGCCGGAAGCAGGCCAATACCCCAACCCAAGAGCAAGAGCCAGTGATACATTGCCAAAGCCGCTACCAACAAGTGTAATATGCTCCACAACAAACAGAGCCACAAACCCAAACGCAGATACCGCAGCTTGTGGCTGATACCCGAAACTTCTAACCAAGGAGTGTAGAAGAGGTTGCTACGTTCTGTTTCGTAAGCATAAAGCCAATGTACCCACTGCCATTGCTTGCGCAGCAGCTTACGAAACAAACGCCACTTGCTCTGTGCCTTAGCTTCCATGATGGGGTCTATGATTTGGGATTTACGATTTACGGATTCGTAGTTTGTCAATCGTAGTTCGTCAATCGTAACGCTGTCGCTCGGTGTATATTTTTGTAAAGTTTAGATAGCTTCAAATTTGAAGAAACGGGCGATGTATTTTGAGGGGGCAGTGGTGCGCATGCGATTATAATCGAAGCTCAACTGATTGAAACGCTTGGTTTGTGTGCGCAGTTCGTCTCCCACACGATTTATTTCTGCCTGAAAATCCTGATAAGCAGGCAGCTCTTGTATGTCATTTTGTTGGGCAGCCCATCCTTCTACGGCTTGTTGTAGTTGGGTAAATTTACCGGCCAACAATATCTTCTGAGTATTGTCTTGGGCTTTATTGATACCATCGCCCAACGACACGATGGTATTACACAGGGCTTCGTCAAGGTTGGGGTGCGCCTTGATGGCCTCAATCAGGTGTAGAAAACAGTTGTTCTTTCGTTCTGAAAGCGCCACAATGGTGTCTACCGTTTCTAGAAGGTGTTGTTGGAGGCGCAGCAAGGTATTGTAGTTTACAATAGCCACCAAAAACAAAAACCCGAAGAAGGCCAATACTAGGGGGACAAGCCCAACTAAATCAAGATAATCTTTCATAAAGTATTTTGTGCTAAAACAACCAGCTATACGTAACCAAAATTGGTTTGGTAAATGTGTGTGCTGAGAATCCTTGAGAATCAAGAAAATCAAATCCTGTAAATCCTCAAATCTTGTGAATCTTGGTATAAATTTAGGCCAAAGCTACCCAATAAACAGCCAAAAGCCAAGCTTGTTTGTATGAGCGCAGAGCTAGTCGGCTACTTTTTCGGAGGGCACATCATCTGCGGAAGGGGTGGCGGGGGTGGCGGTGTTTCCTTTGTTGTAGCGCTCACGCAGCCAGTGTTCGATAGGGGCGATACTCAGAGCCAAGATAATATTCATCACCAGCTTGAAAACAGGGATATTGCCCGAGAAATCGTCGACTGTAGGCTCCAGCAAGAGTACCAAAAACTCGAAGAAGGTAATCAGCGTTACCAAGGTAAGCACACGCGAAATGCGCGAGCCGCGTTTGACGACAAAGAAAGAAACCACCAACAAACTCAGGAAAAACAAAACCTGAAGGGCGTAGAACCACATCGTCTCCCAAAAAGGAGGCTTGATGGTAAAGTCAAAGACTTGTATGGGGCTTTCTTGGCCAAAAGTATTTTTGGCTTTGACGTGTAGCCGGTATCTGCCAGCCGGCAACATAGGGAAGCTCAAGGTGTTTTGTTCCGACCAGCCAGACCAGTCTTCTTTGGCGCGTCTGTTTTCGAGGTTTTGCAACCAGTATTGGTATTGCGTTTGACGTTCGTTTTGGAAATAGGGCGCAGCCAGCTGGAAGTGGAAGCTCATTCCCTTGGGGTCAAAATTCAGCACAAGGTTTTGGAGCGCCAGTGTTTTTTGGTCTTTGTCGCGTACTTGCCGGATATGAAGCGCAAACTGTACCTTGGGGTCAATGTTGGCGCCGGCTTCTAGGCGGTAGAGTTGATGTTGGTTGACAACCCAGAGGTTGCCCTGTGCGTCTTGGTAGAGGTTTTCTATATCATCAAAAAGCCCCAAATAGGCCAAAAACGCCGGTTTGTTTTTGTTAAGCGCCTGTAAGTTTTGCCATTGTCCATCTTTTTGGCTCCAGGTGTAGCCTTGTTGGTCGTAGATGAGATTGTTGCGTGCGTCATAATATGGGTTCCAAGAGGTATCAGGTACGAAGCCTTTTTTGCCATCAAAAACCCGTACCCCAGAAGACAAGAAGCAAACCACCTTGTTGTCAATCACACGCAAGGTAGAGTTGCTGGTATAGGTTCCTTCGAGGGTATATTCTCCAAAACCTATTGGTTTGAGTACTTCGTTGAGCTGTAGTGAGGCTACTTTGCCATCCATCCCCAGCCATAGCATATTCCCCTGCTCAGCGGCAGAATAAATCTCTTCGCGCAATGCTTTAGAGATAGGGAAGACCTCCCAGAATCCTTGCTTTTTGGTGGCGGCAAACACCCCTTTGTCTGTACAAACATAGAGCGTATTGGCAAAACTAGTCGAGGGGAACAGGTAGTTGACATTTACATCTTCCAAAAGAGCGAGGCTCTTGCCTTCTTCACCCTCGATATTGAGTAAGTAAAGCCCGGTGTTGGTGCCGACAAATACTTGATTGCCAACAGCGCTAAACTGTTTGGCCTTGGCATAGAGGTTTTGAAAAGGCTTGTAGACATACGGAATCGAATAGGTAGCATACGCCTGACGACCTTCTTGGCGCTCATAGGCCACTGTTTTCTGGGTAGTGGCTAGGGTGCGGGTGGGGCGTTCTTCAGTTTCGGTAGATTCTCGGGTGCGTATTTGGCGCTTTGCTGCTTTGCGCCCTTCGTTGGAGTGTTGATAGTTGAGGCGTAGCCCGTTGTTGCCCTTATCAGCAATAGGTTCTTGAATCTGCACCACCTTGGTTACGGTCTCGACGGTTTTGAGGTATCGGGCTTCTTTTTTGATAAAGCCCTTGACTTCGTCAAACTTCTTGACCTTGGTCAAGAAAAACACCCCTTGACTAGTGCCCACATAAAGCTGCCCGTTGGGCTGAGGCAAGACACAAGTAACATTACCATCGAGCCCCGCATAAGTAGAAAACAGCCGCAGCGGCAGGTTGAGGTCTATACGAGAAATCCCCTTTTCGTGGCACACCCACAGGCTGCCGCTTTGGTCTAGAGTTAGGGCCAATACCTCGTCGTCGGGCAGGCCGGTTTGATAGTTGATGACCTTCAAAACAGCGCCATCGGCCTTGTTGAGCATCAGGCAGCCCCCGGTCAATGTGGTAGTCAGGAAGCGGTTGTCGTCGATGTTGTAGTTAAAATTGAGCAGGTTGGCCTTGAGGTAGTCTTCGGCTTGATAGCGATAAGGGATAAGTTTGAGGCCATCAAAGACATAGTGTTGTAAGTCATCAAAGGCGAGTAAGGTTCTGACCTTGGTAAAGGGCATAGCCGAGCGGATGGCCGTATTTTTAAAACGCTCTGCGTCGTGCATGAGGGGCTGTAGTTGTTGGCCGGCTACTTTGTGAAGTCCCTTGGTGCGGATATTGAGGTAGGGTTGTTGTTCGTGAATAAAAAAGCCGGTATAGTTGATGGTCTCCTCCGACAGCAAGTTGGCTCCACGTGTGCTACTGAGCCAGTGGAATAAGTATTTTTTGCTCTTGTGTTGTACCTTAATGAGGCTTTGCTCTCCATAAAAAAACACCTCTTCTCCTAAAAAATGAATTTGCTTTAGCTTGCCAAGCTTGTCCTTAAAATCTTTGGGGATGGCCGAGCGATAGTGTTCTACACCGTTGAGGTCGCGCTCTAGGTAGCCATAATCATCTTTACAGCCCACATATATCGTACCGTCGCTGGGGTGTTTGGCCAAGGCATAGGGGGTGCTGAGTGTTTCGATAATCTGCCAAAAAACACCATCATATACCAAAATACCCTTGGTATTAGCAAAATAAAGATAGCCATTGTTTCCTTGAACAACGGCCAAGTTTTTATTATCGAGGTTATTGAGTGGAATTTCGTAATTTTGTAAGAAGTAATCCCCGTCTTGGGCTTGTATGGGCAGTGCCACAGAGACAACCAAGCCAAAGGCTATAAAGAGGATACAGACGATATATCGAAGCATAAATAGGGGGGTAGTCGAAATGTGAAGAAGTGTCGGTGATGTGCAATGCAGCATCAAAATCAATGCCTAAACCCTAACACTTTACGTAAAATGGCGCAACAAAAATTTTATGTCGTATGGAAAGGGCGCAAGCCCGGTGTGTATAGCTCTTGGCCTAGTTGTGAAGCGCAAATCAAAGCCTTTAATGGTGCGAGTTATAAATCTTTCGCCACCCGCAGTGAGGCCGACGCGGCCTTCAAGGCTGGACCTCGATACAGCCCCAAAGCCAAGGCTGCCAAAAGCAGCAACCCACCTATCCTCAACAGCCTCTCGGTAGATGCGGCTTGTAGTGGCAACCCCGGGCTGATGGAGTACCAAGGAGTACATACCCAGACAGGGGAGCAATGGTTTCACCAAGGCCCTTTCCCAGTAGGCACCAATAATATCGGCGAGTTTTTGGCCATCGTACACGGCCTTGCACTACTCCAAAAACAAGGACTGGACCTACCTATCTATACTGACTCGCAAACAGCGTTGGCCTGGATTCGTAACAAGAAAATCAAAACAACCTTAGACCGTAACGCCCAAACAGAAGGACTCTTTGCCTTGGTAGACCGCGCCATCGATTGGCTACACCACCACCACTACCGAACCCCCATACTCAAATGGGAAACAGAAAGCTGGGGCGAAATTCCGGCAGATTTCGGTCGAAAATCCTAAAGTTTTGCGCAAAAAGTGCTACTTTGCTTTCCCATTGGTTAGGCCACATCATAAGGCCTAATTCCCACAACACCATTGATATTCTAGCATTCAATTATGAGATACAAGCGCCCCGACAATCAACTTTTTGTCAAAAATCGCCAAAAACTGGCCACATTACTCCAGCCCAAATCCCTTGCTGTATTACACGCCAACGACATTATGCCGACCAATGCCGACGGCACAATGCCTTTCATACAAAACAGCGATATTTTTTATCTTTCCGGCGTAGACCAAGAGGAGAGCATCCTCGTGATTTTCCCAGATGCCCCCGAGGCCAAACACCGCGAAATACTGTTCTTGCGCGAAACCAATGAACATATCGCTATTTGGGAAGGAGCCAAGCTCGATAAAACACAGGCTACAGAGGTATCGGGTATCAAAACTGTATACTGGCTACACGAATTTGAAACCATTTTCCATAAACTCATGTCGCAGTGTGACTATGTATACCTTAATAGCAATGAGCATAATCGCGCCGAGGTAGTGGTCGAAACACGTGATGCACGCTTTATCCGTAGCTGCCAAATGAAGTACCCGCTACATAAGTATGAGCGACTAACCCCCCTATTGACACACCTGAGGGCCATCAAAGAGCCAGAAGAGGTAGCGCTCTTACAAGAAGCCTGTAATATTACCGAAAAAGGGTTCCGCCGCATCCTGAATTTTGTCAAACCAGGGGTGCATGAATATGAAATCGAAGCCGAATATGTGCACGAGTTCATCCGAAACCGTTCCAGAGGCTTTGCCTATACCCCCATTATTGCTTCGGGAGCCAATGCATGTATCTTGCATTATGTCGAAAACAACGCTGCCTGCCAAGCAGGAGACTTGCTACTGATGGATGTGGGCGCTGAGTATGCCAATTATAACGCCGATATGACACGGACAATCCCCGTCAGCGGGCGCTTTACCCCCCGCCAAAAGGCAGTGTACAACGCTGTGTTGAATGTATATAATTTCGCCAAGGAGTTACTCAAGCCCGGCACGCTCATCCTCGATGAGTATCACAAGGCTGTAGGCGAAACAATGGAACGCGAGCTTGTAGGGCTAAACCTACTCAGTATGCACGATATCCGTACCCAAAATCCTGATATGCCGGCATACAAAAAATATTTTATGCACGGGACTTCGCACCACCTCGGCCTTGCTGTACACGATGTGGGCGATTGGTTTAGGCCTTTTACTGCCGGGATGGTCTTCACCTGTGAGCCGGGAATCTATATCCCCGAAGAAAACTTGGGCATCCGCCTCGAAAACGATATTCTCCTTACCACTGAGGGCAATATCAATCTCATGGCCAATATCCCCATCGAGGCCGAAGAAATCGAGGAACTGATGAATGCTTAAGGCAACAAAACCTTACCCCCTAACCCATCACCGTGTGCCGATTATCATACGGCGATGGGTTGGATAATCTCACCAAATCACCAAGCTTAACCCCAAGAACCTGTCTACCCTCTTTGCGGATATGAATAAAACCCTGCTACTTGTTTTATTGAGCCTAAGCTGTAGTCTAGGCTTGCTTCAAGCCCAACATCAAGCCTCGACTGAGGAACGCCGCGCCATCCAAGAACTAATCGACCAGCTCTTTGAGGCAATGCACAGCCGTGATACAGCTGCCCTAAAAACAGTATTCTACCCATCGGCCCTAATGCAGAGCATCAATGCCGAAGCCACACTCAGCCCAATACAAAACTATGAGGCTTTTGTAAACAATATCGCCGCTGTTCCCAAAAGTACCAAAATAGAAGAACGCCTGATGGGCTACAGTATTTGGGTAGATGGCTCCATGGCGACTGCTTGGACTCCCTACGAGTTTTATGTCAATGATACTTTTTCGCACTGTGGAGTCAATGCATTTCAACTCCTACACACAGCCCAGGGCTGGAAAATTATTTATATCGTAGACACACGCCGCCCGAAAGATTGTTCTCAATAAATTTTAGGTACAATAATTGACACTTGATACGACTACAGACACTTGAAATGTAAAACATTCGTTATATTTGGCCAGTGTTTCGCGCCTCTTTTGCGCGGGCTTCAACATTGTGTACAGTTCATTTTCTCGGTCTCGAAGGCAATCTCCCCATGGATAGCATCTATACATATTACCAACACTTGAAGCAAGCGCGTATGATTGTGTCTTATACTGGCGCTGTCGATGGTGAGCTGATTGATTTGCTAATCCAACTAAGCGAGCATAGGCTCAGTAACACCGCCATCAAAAAATCGACCCGCAAAAAGGTAATCAATATCCTGGTCGAAAGTTTGCAAAATATCTATCACTACACCCAAGCCTATCAAACGCTACCCGAAGTGTATGATTCGCCCTTTGTAGTGTTACAAGAGGCCGATGACGAGATTTGGCTACACGTAGGCAATTATGTAGACCAAGACAGGGCGATCTTTCTGGCTGCTAAGCTCGCCGAGATAGAGGTAATGAGCACCGATGAGCTTCAGGCGTATTATGTCAACCGCTTGGCTTCGCTCAGCCCCCCACCCGACGGAGAGGGAGGCGCAGGTCTAGGCCTGATAGAAATAGCCCGCAAATCGGCCAAAAGAATGCACTTCGCCCTCGAAAATACAGATAGCGAATATAAGTGTTTTACCCAATCTATCGCCATACAATTGTAGCAAGTCTGAGACCTAAAAAAACCGGAATTATGGACAATATTCACATAAAAGCTACTTCTAAAACCCCAGCTGTTAACTTTGATTATGCCAAAGGTTTGCTCGAAATCAGCGGGCGGTCTATCCCCGAAAACTCGTATCAATTTTACGACCAACTACTTTCTTGGCTAGACCATTACGCAACCAAGCCCCAAGAAGCTACTACGCTGATTTTTAAGCTCGACTATTTCAACACGGCCTCTTCTATGTATATCTTGGGTATCTTGAAACGGGTAGAAAAAATACACCTCGAAAGCAAAAAGGAGGTTAAAGTACAATGGTTTTTTGAAACGGATGACGAGGATATGCTCCAAACCGGCGAAGACCTGCGCCAAGTCGTCAGTATCCCTATCGAAACCATAGAAGTAGACGCTGACGAGCTTTAGGCTGTACGAGCTTAGTGAGTAGGCTGTTTGTAGAGTCTAATGCCAAACATTTTTAGCTCCGGAACAAGGTCTTGGCGCATATACTGCTTCAGGCGCAAGGTATACTGCCCAGCTGCTGGAAAGCGCAGCTCATCCAAAGCCTGCATATCTTGGCGATAAACATCCCTAAACCATTGCTTCTGCCCATAAGGCTCCCCTGTTTTGGGGTGCATAAAGGTAATGTTCTGAAGCTGGGTGTCCAATACAGCTGCCGTAGGGTTGTAGCTCAAATAATAGGTTACATACAGGTTGTAATAAGGATAAGCCGAGGTGTTTTCCATCAAATAGTCTAAACCATAAGTAGCAGAAGTATCCTGTATCTCAAAACTATAGCTCAACAGAGAGTCGATATGCCAACCTTGCTGTGGTAGTGGCTTGGTTTGCTCATATACCACCACGACCTCCGGCTGACAAGAGGACAACAACAGCCCTGATACCACTGAAAATGCAAGCAGAAAAGCTTGTGGAAAAAGATGCTTCATAGGGTTTTGGCTCAAATACACACATTCATAGCAAAGCTCCAAAGCTACACAAAACCCTTTAATAATCACAATAATCTTCAGAGATGGAATGTGGTAATTAGCAACGTAGTTGCGACACATCACGTCGGTAGAATTATTAATCTGATAGTTTCAGTCGTTTGACCAGTGGGCTGATGGTTAGTCCTTGCACAACAATAGAGAAAATCACGATGATATAGGTCATACACACGATCATATCCCGAGGGGGCATCTGAGAGGTGAGCGAGAGCGCCAGTGCGATAGAGATACCCCCTCGTACCCCGCCCCAAGTCATCAGGGTGATGGTGTTTGGAATAAAATCGCGGGTTTGTTGCAAGAGTTTGATGGGTACACCTATAGCTACCCAGCGGGCAAACAACATGACCCCAATGCCAATCAAGCCGCCTGCAAAATAGGCAGGTTCGAAGTGGATAATCAAAACTTCGAGACCGATAAAAACGAATAGCAAGGCGTTGAGTACCTCATCGACCATCTCCCAGAACTTATCGACATACTCTCTTGTCGTATCAGACATGGCCAAGATACGCCCCCGGTCGCTCATCATCAAGCCCGTAACCACTACGGCCAGCGGGCCGGAGAAGTGTAGTAGCGCCGCCAATGAGTATCCGCCCGTTACCATGGCCAGTGTGATGAGCACTTCGACGACGTAGGCATCAATCGTTTTGAGCATTCGATAGCCCAACCAGCCTACAGCCAAGCCCAAGGCAATCCCTCCGCCGGCTTCTTGGACAAACAGTGTCGCAATTTCGCCAAAATTCACTATATCATCGCCCTTACGGACGATATTGAAAATACTCAAAAACACTACTACCGCTACTCCATCATTAAAAAGGGACTCGCCCGCAATCTTTACTTCCAAATCCTTGGGAACATTGGCTTTCTTGAGTATCCCCAACACTGCAATGGGGTCAGTGGGTGTAATGAGTGCGCCAAACAGCAAGCAATACATATACGACATCGGCAGCCCTACCAAGGGCAATAAAAAAAACATCGCCGTACCGATAATAAAGGTAGAAATCACCACCCCAATAGAGGCAAAAATCATAATCGGCAGCCGTTGTTTGGCCAAGGTTTGAATGTCTACGTGGAGCGCGCCGGCAAAAAGCAAAAAGCTCAACATAATATCCATCAATACTTCTTCAAACTTGGCTTTGGCAATAAAATCCTCCACCATTTGCTCATACTCGGGCATATATTGCCCCAAAAAAATAACCCCCAAAGAGGCAGCTAAGGCAATCAGCATAATACCGATGGTGTCGGGTAGCTTGAGGTACCGCTGGTTGAGGTAGCCAAAAAAGGCAGATAATACAATCAGAATTGTAAAGGCTTTGAATAATTCCATGGGTTTCAGCGAATATTGGTGTAGTTAGCCCTTTTGGTGGAGCAGGATTTGATGAAGCTTGAAGTTTGCGAGGCTAAATAGCCAAAATCCCCTCAGATTTCCAAAACCTAAGGGGATTAGTTGTGAGCTGGTATGCCACAATTGTGTCTACGAGAGGGTGTTATGTTATAGTTATACCCCATCAAAATTGGCTGGGGAATGTGTCCGCTGAAAACCCTTGAGAATCAAGAAAATCAAATCCTGTGAATCCTCAAATCTTATCAATCTTGGTGTATTTTTACAATGGAAAGCCCATACTGCGCAGATTTCGCTCGTAAAGTTTGTAGAGCAAGTGTAGGGAGGAGAGGTGCGTTTGCAGCGCTAGGTCGAGCAGGTAGATGCCCGTAGTGGGGCGTGAAGCCTTACTTTTGCTCATCAGGCTTAGGATTAACTCGTCAACGCTGCGGCCTTCGCGTTCGGCCAGCTCGTGCAACATCTCCACCAGAGCTTCTTCGGAGGGGATTTCGGTTTGGGCAAGTGTGGTTGCCGTATTTTTGGCGCTGACTTTCTCTACATCGACCAATTGGCTGGGCTGCTGCTGCAAAAAATCGGCGGCTTTCTCTGGCTTCGTTGACTCTTTAGCGCCTTGGGTCTCTTTCAAAAAGCTGCTCAGCTCACTCAGGGTAGGTTTGCGTTTGATAGCCATAACTCTTATGATTGGGTATATTGAACGATTTCTTTCGTAATGTGCAGGTATTCTTTTTCGGGCATAATGGTACTGAACTGCGCATAGATATTTTTCTGAGGCACAAACTGCTCGGGCAGAATTACCCGCAGGTCTTCGAGTTGTTTATGGATGCCTACCACACTCGTGCGGCTGTGAAGTCGGTTGGGCAATACAACCAACTTCAGCTTGGGGTTGAGCTGTTGGGCGGGGCGCAGGTCTTCGATGGTTTGGTAGGTAACCAACAGGTCGTTTTGGGAGAGGCTCGTAGGCACGATGACCATATCGCTCTTGATGGCCAATTGTTTGATATACTCATCAGTGGTTTTGCCGGCGCTGTCAATGACGAAGTAGTCTGGGTTTTCGCGCTTTTGCAATACCTCGATATCTTCCAATACGCCGGCATCGTCGGAGCCGATGATTTTGAATACCGAATCGGGTTTGGCCGACGATTGGTGCAGTTCCATCTGGCGCAAGGTACTCAGGGTGTAGTTGGTGTCGGTCTCTATCAAGACAACCTTGTAACCCAAGCTATGCAGCACCGTACTGATGTTGATGGCATTGGTGGTTTTGCCCGTGCCTCCTTTGCGGCTGATAAAAGAAATGATATAAGCCATGATTTTGGTTTAGATAGGTTTACCAAACATACAGGCTTTGCCTACAAAATCCAAATTTTATCCTGACTATTCAGGGTTTGACACGCTGTCTACTCCCCCGACTACCAACACAATTTCGCCCTTGGGGGGATGTTCGGTATAGTGTTGGGCTAGCTCGGCCAATGTGCCGCGTCGGGTTTCTTCGTAGAGCTTGGTCAACTCTCGGGCTACGGCAGCGGGGCGACCCTCACCCCAAGCTTCGGCCAGTTGGCTGAGTGTTTTGACGAGCCGGTGGGGCGATTCATAAAAAACCATCGTGCGGGTCTCTGCCGCCAATAGTTGAATGCGGGTCTGCCGCCCTTTTTTGTGGGGCAAAAAGCCCTCAAATACAAACTTATCCGTAGGCAGCCCCGAATTGACCAAGGCCGGCACAAAAGCCGTCGCCCCGGGCAGGCATTCCACCCTGACATCAGCCTTGAGTGCCTCACGGACTAGTAAAAAGCCCGGGTCTGAAATAGCAGGCGTGCCCGCATCAGACACGAGCGCAATATTTTTGCCTTGCAGTAGCCGTGCCACCCACTGGCGCACCAGCTGGTGTTCGTTGTGGATATGATAACTCTGCAAAGGTTTTTGGATTTGATAATGCTTCAGCAGCACGCCCGTAGTGCGGGTGTCTTCGGCCAAAATCAGGTCTACCTCTTGCAAGATACGCACTGCGCGGTAGGTCATATCTTCCAAATTGCCGATAGGCGTAGGAACTAAGTATAGGGTAGGGGAAACAGGTGTTGTGCTCATCGTGATAAATAAAATTGTGTCGTATTAACCCAAGGTTGTTGTATGTGCAGAAAACCAGAGATACCCGGGTGTGTTCGTGTGTCAGATACCGATTCCTAGCCAAACCAGCAAAACGACCAGTCCTATATTGACCGCCCACCACATCAAGATTCCTGTGTTATTGGTTTGGGGGAATATATTTTCGTATAAGAACGTATCGAGTTGTTCGTAGAGCACCTGTCCGGGTTCATCGACTTTGTTTTGGCGGATGTCATCGGCCAAGGCTGTGAGCCATCGTTCTAGGGGAGCGAGTATAAAAACTAGTTTTATGGCTCTTTGCAAGGGGACAGGGAATCGGTTGACACTTTTCTTGAGTAGCTTGGGCAGCTGTAAGTGGCGCACCAGTGTTGTGCCGGTGGGGTTTTTGGTCGAAACACGCACTAGCTTGACTAGCTGCTCGGCAATCAACTGGCAAATATAGGCGAAAAATGGCTGAAGAGCGGCCTCATACAAAGAGCGTACGAGCGCCATCCGACCTTGGCAATAGGCTTGCCAACCTACATATCCTGTCGAGACTATCCCTACCAACACAATACCGACCAAGGAGGGAAAGGCCATCCAACCGAAACCTGACTGCCATACCTTGCTCAAGGCCCATATAAAGAGCAGCAAATTACTCAATACCATCCCCAAGACCAATATCAGCCAGCCAAACACCGTTCTCACAAATCTCAGCCCTTGTTGGCGAAAGCCCTGCCAATAGTGCAGTACGTGTTGTTTGAGGGCTTGTTTTTGAGGGCTTTCAGCTGCGGTGTCCATCATATTCGTTGTTTAGAGCTTAAGTTAATCGGCATCCTGCCGGACATTTTTGGAAAAGTAGCTCGGAGTTCCAGCTCCGAGATAGGCTGAGGCCTCATTTTTTTGGGGGGTAAAACGAGACTTCGCTTGCAGTTTTGATTGTGGGATTTGAAAAATGTCCAGTGCCTTGTTTAATCGGTATAAAAGTACAAAAAGTCTTCTATACCCCGAATCGAGCAGAGAAGACTGTTTGTGCTGTGTTGGAAGGGGGAATATTTTCGGGCTTCTCAGTAGCATAAGCTGGGCAAGGAAATGAAGCCTTGCAGGCATCAAAAAAATCCTTAATGACAGGCTCTCAAACCTATCACTAAGGATTTATGACAAAATTATGGAAGAGTCAATAATACAAAAATGCTTACTTTTTCTCTTCTTTTGCAGGTTCTTTGAAATCAAGCATTTCTACTTCAAATATCAACACTGCATTGGCGGGGATAGCACCACCTGCGCCATTAGGCCCATAAGCCAAGTGAGAAGGAATAAGGAAGGTTGCCTTTTCGCCTTTGGGCATTAGTGAGATACCTTCGTCCCAGCCGGGGATTACTGCACCTACACCCACAGGAAACTTGAAAGGCTCTTTGCGGTCTACTGATGAATCAAACTTAGTACCATTGAGCAACATTCCGGTATAGTGTACCGTTACTTCGCTGCCAATCTGGGGTTTGTCGCCGGCTCCAGCCTTTGTTTGTACATAATATAAGCCTGAGGCTTGTTTTTTGGCATCGAGTTTATTTTTCTCGATATATTCCATAATCAGCTTATCGTCAATAGCTTTTTGAGCGTCTGCTTTTGCGGTTTGTTCTTTTTCAAAAGTTTCGCGGTCTTGTGCTTTGGTAAGCTTGAAGATATATTTCAGTTTTGAGCCTTTGGGGATAAAAGGAGGGAGTTGTTGGCCTGTATATTTCTCCAAAGAATCTGCACTGGTAAGTACAAAAATGCTGTCGCCTAGGGCCATCATTGTAAAAATCTCCATCACATCGCCGGGATAGGCAGGAGTTTCTAAAGGAACCATAGTAGCAGGGCCTGATATTTTGTCACTGTTGAGCAAAGAGTCTTCTTTACCTTGTCTGACTACATACATAGCGTACTCAAAGTCGAGTAAATCGCCGATTTTGGCCTTGGTTGCTTTTTTATCCTTGGCAAATAGCACCCCTTCAAGTCCGCTTTCAGTGCTAAATTTTTCGCCTTTATTTTGGCCACAGCCATAGTTTACTAGAGTAGCTGCTGCCAAACAAGCAAACAGCGATATTCTTTTGAGATGCTTCATCACGTTGTACAAAGGGTGGGTAGTAATACGAAATTTAAGATAAGATGCCGCTATCGGCGGTGTAAAGTTAAGCTGTTTTATAAGATTTATCCCAAACTTTGCGCTGTTTTTGTTTGTGAGTCTTTCAGTCAGTGCTCGACCAGATATCCCAAGCCTTTTCTGCTTGCAGGTACAGCATTTCGAGCCCATTTTTAGTGGTAGCGCCTTGGGCTTGGCCTTTTTGTAAGAATAGAGTCAGCTCAGGGTTATAGACCAAGTCATAGAGCGCGAATTTGCTATGTAGGCGCTCATAAGGTAAATCAGGGCAAGTGTCAGTATGGGGATACATCCCTAGGGGAGTAGTGTTGATAAGGAGCGTGTATCGCTCAAAATCAGGCCAGGTAGCTAGCTGGGTATAACTGAGTGTTTCGGCTTGAGGCTGGCGTGATACAAGTCGATAGGTGATGCCTAGTGTTTTGAGAGCTGCTACCACAGCCTTAGCGGCACCTCCATTACCCAATATGAGGGCTTGGTGCTCAGAGTGAAAAGCCTCCCAATTTTGTAGCGATTGTAGGAAGCCGTAATAGTCACTGTTGTAGCCTATTTTGCGGCCATCAGCGGCAACAGCAATCACATTAACCGCCCCCACAAGCTCAGCAGAGGCATCGAGGACATCAAGATAGGGGATGACGGCGCTCTTGTAAGGGATGGTTACGTTGAGGCCGGCCAGTTGGGGGGTATTTTGTAAGAGCATTGGCAACTCAATGATTTCTGCCAGCTCAAACAACTCATACCGGGCATCTGTGATGTCCTCTTGAGCAAATTTTTTAGAAAAATAGTCTTTGGAAAAAGAGTGTTTGAGCGACTGCCCAATAAGTCCGTAGGTGCGCATATTGGTGGTTGGGCTAAGTTATTGGGCGCTTTGAGCACACCTAAAGCCTACATCAGCTCGCGAAACCTCTACGGGCAGCCCCATTCGCAGTGACGGGCGGAAGCTATGTCGAGGCTTGTTGGTGTCTATACCTCCCCTCAAAGCCATTGGCTGGTTAAGACGTTTGTTGTAATAAGCTTGTTGGCCGTAGGGGCGGTAGGCGTTATCACACCATTGCCACAGCTCGCCCTGCATCCCTTGTAGGTGGTAAATGTGGGCATTACGGGCGGCATATTCCCATTCAAACTCGGAGGGCAGGCGCTTGCCCAGCCATTGGGCATAGGCTCGAGCATCGTTCCAGCTGACTTGTGTAACAGGGGCTTCAGCGGGTGCTCGTTCTTTTTCGGGGCCGTAGGGATATTGCCAAGTAGCTAGGGCTACCTCTTGCCACTGGGCACTGCTGGAGTCATAGACCAGCCCATAGCCACGGCGCTCGGCATCTGTTTTGTAGCGGGTAACTTTGACAAACAGCCGAAACTCCGCCACCGTTACCGGGGCGAGGTCTATTTTGAAGTCGCCCACCCATTGCTCAAAAGCAGGTGCTTCGTTTTCAAAGCCCTGCATTTCGCCAATAGTAGTTTTGCCGGATTTGAGCAAGGTCATCTTATCGGCAGCTTGTGCCCAAGCGCCCAGCGCCGGTGTTAGGAACAGGGAACCAAAAAAAAGCAAAAATAGTCTCAAACTCATAACATCATAGCCAAAACAGTGGTATCATCTTTAGGGCGCTCGGCGCTTTGCTGATAGGCACGCAGGGCTTGCTCTAAGGCTTCTTTCTGTTTGGGTAAGGGCAAATTGGCCAACTCGCTTCGTAGCAATTCTTTAAACCAAGCCTTGCCTTTGTCGCCGTTGTGCTCATCCGTAAATCCATCAGAAGTAAGGTAGAGCAGGCTGCCGCGTTGTACCTCTATACAACGGTTATCAAAAGAAACCGTGGTATTGGGCAGCCCCACACTCTGTGCCGTTCCTTTGAGTTCGGTTACTTGTGAGTGTTGGACATAGTACAATGGGCGCTTCGCACCGGCAAAGGTAAGAATCATTTTGTTTTCGTCATAGTCCGCTTTTTCGAGCATACAGAGGCACAGGTCTATGTAGGCTGGAGCTTCGTGGGGTTGTTGGGCATTGATTTGCATCAGTCTTTGGTGCAGCTCTTCCAAAATTACCGCCGGGGAGTGGACTTGTTGTTGGCGGACGATTTCGTTGAGCAGGGCGCTGCCTGTGATACTCATCAGTGCTCCTGAAACACTCTGGCCGCTACAGTCGGCTACAGCAGCAAAAATTTTGTCGTTGGTGGCTGTCATCCAATAAAAATCACCAGAGACACTGGAGGCGGCTTGTCGGATTACAAAAAAATCATCGACATAATGCCGAATAAGCGCCGGCGCAGGCAATAGGGCTTGTTGGAAAACACCGACTTGCTCTAGGGTATGCCTGTATTGTAGGTTGGCTTCTTGGATTTGCTCTCGTTGGCGTTCGAGCCGCACTTGTTGTTGGTACAGTTGGTTATCTTTTTGTTGGAGGTGTTGGTGGTGGTCTATGGCTAACTGACGTTGGCGTACCATCATATAGCCCGAAGCAATCAACAGGCCTACGACACCAACCAAGGATAAGCCGACTATCGACCATAAGAGCCGCTTTTGTAAGGTGTCGGCGCTTTTCTGGGTTTCATATTGTTGTTGTTGTTGTTTCATTTCTAGGTTGAAGCGCGTGTTCATCTCCGTAACGACCGAGAGCCTTGTTTCGTGGAAAAGCGAATCATTGTAGCGCATAAATTGCTGGTAGGCTTGGAGTGCCTCTGCATCTTTTTTGTCTTTCTCAAAGCTCTTGGCCAAGAGGTAGAAGTTATTGCGCAGCAGCTCTTTGTCGCCGGTAGGGAGCGTAGCTTTGATAGACTGTTGGAAATAAGGAGTGGCCTTGTCGGGCTGCTCAGCGACCCAGTAGGCGCGCCCTAGATTATAGAGGGCTTGGGCGATGGCAAAAGACTCTCCCGATTTCTTAGCCAAGCTCAATCCTTCTTGATACAGAGCCAGGGCTTGATCCATATCCCGTCGACGTAGGTACAAGCCAGCCAAACGGTTGAGTGGTGAGAGCAGTTGGGCGTTGTTGGCCACGCGGCGGCCTGCAAGTACCGAACGCTCAAAATAGACTTGGGCGGAGTCGTAGCTGCTGATATCGTAGTAGGTCTCTCCAATGTGGTAGAGTGTGCGGCTCATCAGGCCTTGGTCTTGGAGTTTTTCGGCACTGCTAAGCGCATTGTTGAAGTAGCGCAGGGCTTGTTGTGGATGTTGATTGGCCACATAAACACTGCCGATATTGGTCATCGTTACAATAGTTCCTTCAGCTAGTTTGAGTTGTTTGTATAGCGAAAGGCTTTGGTGGTAATATTCCAATGCCAACTCATAATCGCCCATACGGAAATTGGTACTACCCAACTCATTGATGATTTTGGCCTTGAGGTCATCCTGATGCCTCTTGTCTTCTATAAGCTTAAAGCTGCGCCCATAGTAATGTAGCGCTTTGTGGTGGTCGTTATTATCAAAAAAATAATTCCCAATATGATACAGCGCCTGAGCCAACAGAATATCGTCTTGTAGTTGGCGGGCAATACGCAAACTTTTTTGGATATACTCATAAGAACGAGGCACATTGTTGAAGCGCTTGATACTGGCAATTTGGTTGAGCAGGCGGGCTTGTTGTGCGGGGTCTTCGGTACGAGCCAGACTGTGTTCTAGGCTATCGACAGGAGGGTCATTGTCAGGTAAAACCGCCAGACGTACCTGTGCTTGGGCGCTATTTGCCCCCACAAGTGTATATATGGCTAGCAATAATGCTATTGGAATCCACTTCATTGCGTTTGCAGAAAAAGAAGGTATGTTGAGTGTACTCCTTATTGCTAAGCAAATTTTGCACCGAACCGCTGGTGATGGGGTATTTTTTACAAAAAATAGGCCTGTAGGTTGAAGCCCCATAAGTTTTTTGTACAAAATCTATGACACACCACAAAGTTGTGTTTATTTTTACTATATTTGCAGCCCTAAACAGGCAGACGAGATCTGCGCATGTTTCACCTTTATTATTTTACAAATACGCAATGGCAGTAAAAATTCGTTTAGCGCGTAGAGGCCGCAAGAAAAAGCCTATGTACGACGTGATCGTAGCAGACGCGCGCGCACCACGTGATGGTCGCTTCATCGAAAAAATCGGTACTTATAACCCCAACACCAACCCGGCCAGCATCGAGCTCAACAATGACCTCGCGCTGAAGTGGTTGATTAATGGTGCTCAACCTACTAATACCGTTCGTGCGATGCTATCGTACCGTGGTGTTTTGTACAAGAAACACCTTCAAATCGGGGTTATCAAAGGGGCTATCACCCAAGAAGAAGCCGATACCCGTTTTGCCGCTTGGACGCAAGAGAAAGAATCTAAAATCGCAGGCAAAGTAACACGCTTGGCTCAAGAAAAAGAAGCCGCTGCCAAAGCTCGCCTCGAAGCCGAAGCCAAAGTAAGTGCTGCCCGCGCCGAAACGCTCCGCAAGAAGCAAGAAGAAGCTGAAGCTGCTGCTAAAGCCGCTGACGCTCCTGCCGAAGATGCACCCGCAGCTGAAAGCGACGCAACTCCCGAAGCTGAAGCCTAATCGCTCCTCCCTCTAGTAGAGGCGCTTTTTGCCACAGGCCGCTCCGGCGTTGCCTAGGTTATCGGATAAATCATCCCCATTCAATTCCCTAAAATACACATAGACCATGGCTAAGAAAGGCAACAGAGTTCAGGTGATTTTGGAATGTACAGAGCATAAAAACAGCGGAATGCCCGGCACTTCGCGCTACATCACTACCAAGAACCGTAAAAACACTACGGAGCGCTTGGAGTTGAAAAAGTACAACCCCATCCTGAAGAAATATACCGTTCATAAAGAAATCAAGTAATCCTATGGGTGGGCTAACCCCACCCGTTGGTTTCACCCCCTTAAACTTGTACAACAATGGCAAAGAAAACCGTCGCAACCCTAAAAGACCGTTCCGCCAAAGGATTCGCCAAAGTAATCCGTGCGGTAAAGTCGCCTGAAACCGGTGCGTACACCTTTGTAGAAGAAATCGTCGGCGTAGACGATGTTCCTAAGGTACTCGCCAAGAAATAAGCACCCAAAAGCTGTATATGGGACCTATTACCAATAATACGGCACAAAGTTTTTGTGAAAGAAGTCTTTAATCAAGGCTTCTTTTTTTGTATTATTGCTACATCAGCCAATGCCTAACCCCAAAGCACGTAGTTTCGGAGCTTCCCTTACCATATTATGGATGAGGCGGCAATCTTGAGGAACAACAAACAGCCTTCCAATCACTTCAATACACCTCCTCTATATCACACAAGCTCGGCTTGCACTAGCAGACAGCGGCATAACCCCGCATTACTTACTATTCAAAACTCATCACTCAAAACAACCGCCTTATGGGAATTTTCGGATTTTTCAACAAAGAAAAAAAAGAGTCGCTTGACAAAGGACTCGAAAAAACCAAAACTTCTTTCTTCAATAAGCTCGGCAAAGCCGTAGCCGGTAAGTCTAAGGTTGATGAGGAAGTACTCGATGAGCTAGAAGAAATCCTCATTAGCTCAGATGTTGGATTAGAAACTACTATCAAAATCATCGAGCGGATAGAAGAACGTGTAAAGCGTGATAAATACCTCGGCACTCAGGAGCTAGACCGTATCTTGCGCGAAGAAATAGCTGCCCTACTGACCGAAAACCAATCAGAAGACCAAACCGCCTTTGACCTCCCGCCCCAACACAAGCCCTATGTCATCATGGTGGTAGGGGTAAATGGGGTAGGCAAAACAACCACTATCGGGAAGCTGGCCGCGCAGTTTCATCAGGCCGGCAAAAAGGTAGTACTAGGAGCCGCCGACACCTTCAGAGCCGCTGCGGTAGACCAACTGGGCATCTGGGCCGAACGCGTAGGGGTGCCCCTAGTATCACACGGGATGAATACAGACCCTGCTTCGGTAGCCTTCGATGCTGTCAAAACTGCTGTCGACCAACAAGCAGATGTAGTCCTGATTGATACCGCTGGCCGACTACAGACCAAAATTCCGCTCATGAATGAGCTAAGCAAAATCCGTCGGGTGATGACCAAGGTAATCCCTGATGCGCCACACGAAGTCTTGCTCGTTTTGGATGGTAGCACCGGCCAGAATGCCATGGTGCAGGCCCGCGAATTTACCAAGGCTACTCAGGTCAGCGCTCTGGCCATTACCAAACTCGACGGCACAGCCAAGGGGGGGATTGTGATTGGCATCTCTGACCAGCTCCAAATACCTGTCAAATATATCGGGGTAGGAGAACGAATTCAAGATTTACAACTCTTTAATAGACAGGCTTTTGTAGCGTCTCTTTTTGAAAAAAACAACGACTAGGCTAAGAATAACTTGCAACGGTGTATCATAATAACCGCTATCTTGCGTTCATCAAGATGATTACCCAATCAAGATTGGTTTGGGAAATGCGTGTATTGAAAGGCCCTGATAATCAGGGAAATCAAATTAGTCTTGGTATAAAAATGTTGACTAGAAAAATTGCGAATGTAGCCTTTTTAGGCTTGTTTATGGCCTGCTTGAGCTTAGGCACAACAGCCTGCGAACCACGCCCAGGCGGCACCACCATCACCATCCGCAACCAAGGCGGGCAGAAAAACCCTCCGGGATGGAATAAAAACCCCAAAAACCCTCATCATCCAAACTCTACCAACCCGGGACACCATCGCCACAAACAAGGCCACCCGGGTAAGGGGAAAGGTAAGGGCAAAGGCCCCAAATAAGTAACAAAGGCCACTGGATAATGTCAGAAAAGAGATATGCAGTATCAGCTTCGGAATCATAAGAGACCTCATTTTGGTGCACTCATTCGTCGAGTACACGGAGCCTATCACAATATCCAGTGGCTTTACAATCAACCAGTTTAGAACAACTCCTTGACCGCCTTTTTGAGTACTTTTCCCATCGCATTGCGGGGTAGCTCCTCACAACAAGATAGTAATACTGGAATTTTGTAGGGCGCTAATTTAGTTTTGGCCCAATCTCGCAGCGCTTCTAAACTTAGTGTATCAGCTACCGAACGGGGTACATAGGCTACAGCAATGCGTTCGCCCATCGCTACGTCGGGTAGCCCTACTACTGCACAATCTGCAATGAGGGGGTGCTGTCGGAGTACTTCTTCTA
This sequence comes from Eisenibacter elegans DSM 3317, assembly GCF_000430505.1. NCBI lineage: Bacteria > Pseudomonadati > Bacteroidota > Cytophagia > Cytophagales > Microscillaceae > Eisenibacter > Eisenibacter elegans. The sequence continues at coordinate 85,762 of NZ_KE387152.1, forward strand.
TTTCTAGGGCGGATATTTTGTATCCTCCAGACTTGATGATATCCGTACTCTTGCGTCCTAAGATACGATAATAGCCCTCTGCATCACGTTCGGCAATATCACCGGTCTGAAACCAGCCGTCAGGGGTAAAACTGGCAGCAGTAGCTTCTGGCTTTTGCCAATAGGCTACAAAAAGGCAAGGGCTTTGTACCTGAATTTCACCAGGCTCCCCCCAAGCTTCTATGGGTGTGCCTTGCTCATCGACGAGACGGACGCGAACCTCCGGCAAGGGCAAACCTACTGTGCCGGCCTTGCGAACTCCTTGCAATGGGTTGGACAAAGCCATTCCTATTTCTGTCATCCCATAGCGCTCTAGCAAGGTATGTCCGCTCAACTTCTCCCAAGCCTCTAAAACTTGTACGGGCAGCGCTGCTGAGCCAGACACCATCAAGCGCATCTGTCGGCAGGCTTGAGCAAAGGCCGTTTGTGCGGCTATGTCGGCTTCTGCGTGTGTGGCCAGCAAACGATGATATATGGTAGGGACAGCCATAAACAAGGTATAGCGCCCGCTACTCAGCGCTCGATACACGCTTTGAGCCTCAAATTTGGGCATCATAACTACCTGCGCCCCAACCCATAAGGCTGAACAAAGCACATTGATTAGCCCGTGGATGTGGTGTAGCGGCAAGGGCAACAAGATACAATCATCGGCCTGCCAAGCCCAAGCCGTTACCAAGGTCTGGATTTGTTTTGCGATAATCTGATGAGTGCTGACTACACCCTTGGGCTTACCTGTAGTGCCACTTGTATAAATCATCAGTGCAGGCGCTTGGGCGCTTACCTCGGGCAGGCTTGGCGGATGAAGCATAGGATTGCCTAACAAAGATTCAAAACTTAACAACTGAATGTCGGGATTTGCATCTTTGAGGGCTTCAAACTGTGCAAGTAGCGCGTCAGGCAAGATGAAATGATGAGCTTGACTGTCGGTTGCCAAATAAGTTATTTCGGGCAAAGGATAACTTGTACTGACTGGAACGGCGATACCCCCCGCCAACCAAATCCCCCACTGAGTGCTCACATAGGTTGCATCTGCCAATGCCCAATGTAGTACACACCCTCCCGGCTTAAGCCCTTGCGCGCAAAGTTGGTAAGCTATTTGTAGTGCTTCTGTGTACAGTGTGGCATAGGTATATTGCTGTTCGTTGCTATAAAGCGCTACGCGTTGTCCATAGGTGGAGACTCGCGCCAACAGAGGAATGTTTGAATCAAGCATAGATTTGAGTATCAGTGTGGTAAGTGAGATAAAAGTAACATACTTACACGACAAAAAGGGTTAAAAACAGCTTATATCCAAATAGATACACTCACAAAATACGTATCTGGCTTAAAAATCGGCAACCAATATACCGATAGCACCCAACACAGCGGCTTACACAATTTACTATATCGGGATAATGGTGCAAGGCGCATCACTCCTGTCAAATTTTGCTCCACATATCAGCCATATCAAAATTTGCTGTTGAACGTATAAGAAGTGCTCTCAAAATCGTATTGTACAAAAATTATCAATACTCATTATTTATGAAAGGAACGATTCTGAAATGTTTAGAAGAGATGGTCAAGACCAATTACGGCCATCAAGTATGGGAAGAATGCCTAAAAGCTTCCAATTTACCTGTTTTTCATATGTTTTCAATCACTGAAGACATCAACGAGAAGCTCTCTATAGACCTGTTTGTCAGAACTGCCGGGGTAGTCAAAAAAACTGTTCCCGAAATTTTTGATGAGTTCGGCATCCATTGGTCGTGTGTGTATGCACCAAGAATCTATGCCGCCTTTTATAAAGGAACACAAAGCACCAAGGAGATGGTGTTGAAGCTAGATTCTATCCATAATTTTATGACCCAGAGTATTGCCAATGCGCGCCCACCACGCTTTCAGTATGAATGGCTCAATGAGCGGGAGTTGCGACTGCGCTATAACTCTCAGCGTGGTTTGATTGATTTGTTCATCAGCTTGCTCAAAGGACTTGACCAACACTACAGCTGCAATACCAAGATAGACAAACGTTCGGAAGAGGAATTGGTCTTGGTTTTTGACTAGCACGGTGTCAACAACAGAGTCATCCTAAAGGTACACCACGACCAAGTTAGCCAATATTCAATTATAATACCCCAAAGAGTCATCCTGAGGTTTTCGGGGTGGCTTTTTTTGTTACTTTTAGGCACGCCATAGGCATTTATCTTGCTTGGCTTTGGCGGTAGTAAAAACGGTCAAATTCATAGAGCAGGGCGCTGAAGAGCATTTCGGCAACTACTCCTGCGCCGCGATTGGTGAAGTGTGTAAAATCTTTGGTTGCTAGGGGAGGGTCAGCATATACCCAGCTTGGCATGGCATTTTGCCCCCCCATCGCCTCATACAAATCCCAAAAAGGCAGACCTGCCCGAAAAGCAGCATTGCGCTGTGCATCACGTACTTGGGTGATATTGGGATACGAAATATAACGAGTCCCTTCTTTGAGCGACATATCTGATACTCCGACTACCAGCACGACCAAGTCCGGCGAAAGTTGTTTGAGAAACCGTAGTTGTTGGTAATACAATTCTTCAAAATAGCGGTAATCTTGTCGGATATAGGGCACTACATTGACCCCAAACTGTACGATGAGGCACTTGACACCCATTGTCTTGATTTGATGTTTGAGGCGCTCGGCATCCATCCTTGTAAACTCTGTTCCGGAGCTACCCCGCCAAGCGACATTATCCACATTGACCCCCGAGCGGCACTCCAGCCCAAAGGCGTAGATATCGGGAGAAACGCCGGACTTGGTTTCGAGGCGCAGCTCCAAAGGCTGCCATTTGAACTGTGCCAGCGGGTATTCGTAGGTGCCGTGGTAAGGCGCGGCTCCTACTTTGAGTGTTTGGGTTGCCGCGCCTTCTTGGAGGCTCAGCTCAAAAGGTTTGGGGCTGCGATAAAAAATGCGGAGTATTTCGGCTTCCTGAGCCAGCTCGAAAGCCAAGCGAGAGGGGTTGAGGCGTAGCGTGGCCGATGGTGGGTCAAATCGGAACACTCCCCCCCACAACCCTACTTCTTTACTGCTATTGCGCGCACTGAGCAGGGTATAGGCACGCCAGTCCGTACTGTGTTCTTGGGCTAGGGTGAGGCGCGAGGGTTGGGTCATTGGAAAGAGCGCACCCGTGCCACAACCTCCAAAGCGCTCTTGTAGCTTTTGGCGCAAAGCCGAGGTAATACGGTCGCCTTCGAGTTGAGAATCCCCAAAATGGATTAGCCTTACCGAGCGCTCCTCGTAGCTCAGCGCCAACAAAGCGCGCATCAAGGGCTGGAGTAAAGTATCTGGGGTATTGGGGGGAAACTGTATCCTTTGTTGTTTGGAGAGCGCTTTTTCATCAAAAACGTAGGCACCGCCGGGTGCTAGGCTGTCTGTTGGGGCTTTGCCGGGCGAGACTTCTACTTCAAAGCTGGTATTGCCCTCTGGGGTACGCAAAGCACTGACTTGGCGGCGGCGCGGGCTCTCAAATCGTTCACGAATATCAGTGATATCGGCGTAGTGGTCGCGTGGGGTGGCCCACACATCTTTCCAGCTGGGGATATGAATCAGCTCTGCGTCGGTAAGTGGCAGTGTTTGGGGCAAAACCCAGCCTAATATCGCCAAAAAAGCCAATACATACGCAAAAAGCCAAAAGCCGCGTATGGGGGGGATGAGTTTGAAGCCATAATACCGCATTGCTAACAGGGGTTATTCGGCAGAGGGCTCGGCGGCTGTTGCCGGTTGGTGGCTTTCTATCACAGGTAGTAGCGCCAAATGCTCTTCGCGTTGCAAAAGCCCAGTATCAAGTTGAGGGAGCAAGAAGTGCATCAAATCTGCCAGACAGCTGATGCGCCCATCGGTGGGGAAGTATTTGTTGACCACAATCAGGCGCTTGCTCTTGAGGATGCAGTAACCTGATTTGAAATTCCCTTTTTCATAACGCACCATGTAGCCCATTTCGGCAAACATTTCTTCTAGGGTGCTCAGGGTACTTTTGTTGTATTTGAGTTTGCTCATAAACACAGAATCAATCGAGAACACAAGGGACAATGGCCTCTTTTTATACAAATTTAAAGAACTTTTGTGGCTTGCCCAACCTAGCGCAGCCCGAGCATGTATGTATGGAGACCTTTGGTGAGGAGGAAAACATACGGTTATGCACCCACTTGCCCCGAAAAGAAGACAAAGAAACTAATCATCATCAACATTATCAACACAAAATATGACACAAAGAACAGCCCTATGGCTAGTATAGCGCGTAACAGCCTTCCCGGCCAAGCCTGCCCAAGTAGCCACTGACAGATTCCAGAGGTAGAGAGGGAGGCGTAAGATGCCTAAAATAGCGGTTTGCGACGACATATACGCATTGAAAACCCAGTGTTCGGCATAGTTTAGCCCCTCTCTGCGAAACAAAAACCAAGAGAAAAAGGCAATAAACGGCTGGCCGAATTGAGCAGCTCCCCAAAACATATTCTAGCAGCATTACTCTTTTGGCCACAGCTGTGGCAATAATCGCCAATGAGTATTGTTTGGCAATTTTCACATTCCATAAAATGTCATTTTTAGTGATTTTAGCCCATTGTGCGCAATAATCTTGCCGTGAGGCTAAAAAAACCGTTCTGCTAGCTGTTGAATGTGTTTGACCCCTATGGGTTTGGTGAGATAATCTAAAATCAGAGGATATTTCTTGGCCTTTTCCATATCTTGTTCGTTGGACGACGAAGAGAGGATAAAGAGGCGGATGTCGGCCACAGGCTTGCCCAGTTTTTGGTAGGCTTCCATAAACTCCCAGCCGTTCATTACGGGCATATTGATATCCAATAAGATAAGAGAGGGGAGCATGTCGGATGTTTGTAACGCTTGTGTGATGTTCGCCAGTGCCTTGGTGGCTTCTTCAAACAAAACGACCTCTTCTATCAATCCAGATTTCTCTAGAATTTTCTTACACAAAAAATTATTGATGGTGTCATCATCAATAAGGTACGCTCTACGGATTTTTTTTGCGGACATATTACTTGACCTCAGGGTTTGGTGAATCATTTGATTGACATCTACTCTATACAGTAAACGAAGCTTTTTGAGGTTTAGTTGAATTTTTTGGACGTTTGGTCGAAAACTGGGAACTTTTTATTACAGACTTTTGGCGAATTATCCACAAAACTACACATTTGCTCCCAATATGCAAGATACGAAAAAGTAATGTGTGAAAGATAGGTTTTTGCCCTTGAGTTTGTTGGCAAATCTTACTACTGTGTGCCAAACAGCCTGCCAAACCGCACATATAGGATGTTCTTGTGGTTATCTGTCGCAAATAGGATGGTTGGGCAAACTATTTGGAAAACTGGCTTGTTATTTTAACAAAATAGTGTTTCCTACCAAGGTATACTTGATTCACAGATTCACTAGATTTGATTATACGATGATTTTCAAGTCATCAGTTTCTCAGACAAACTTCTATTGAGTATACATTCAACTCACCTCTATACATAATGGTTTACACATCGTTACGCAGCTTTTGTTGGTGTTTATTTTTGGGTTTTTTTATGGTCTCTGGACTAACAAACAAATTGCAAGCCCAAGCAGATACGCCTATTTCGGTCATTCATTTTGACGAACTTGACGCACTGATGGCCATCGAAGACGACACACTTCGGGTAATCAACTTCTGGGCTACTTGGTGTGCGCCTTGTGTCAAGGAGCTGCCTTATTTTGAGCAATTGGGGACTACCTATGCCAACAAAGCGCTCAAGGTATATCTAATCAGCCTGGACGATGTAGAAAAGCTCGACCGTGTAACGGCTTTTAGGAGCAAGCGCCAACTCCAACAGCAAGTACTATTGCTTGATGAGGTAGATTACAACGCTTGGATTAACCGCCAACTGCCCGATTGGTCAGGAGCCATTCCGGCGACGGTAATCCTACAAAACACACCTGCGTCGAACCATAAGCCGCTCCGCTTTTTCCACGAAGGCGAATTAGACTATGCGGCTCTAGAGCGTATCGTCAAGCCCAGACTCTAATCACTATCTAGCAGCATTTACTACCTTTATCCATAGTTTATTTACTCCCAAACAGATTCTCTTATGAAAAAAGTACTCTTTGGTTTTATGGCTACAGCGCTGGTAGCGGCTGTAGTGTTGTTAAGCAGCGCCCGTAGCAACGATGGCTATAAAATAGGTGACAAAGCCCGCGACTTCAAACTCAAAAACGTAGATGGCAAGATGGTCTCTTTGGCTGATTATAAAGATGCGAAAGGCGTAATTCTTATCTTCAGCTGCAACCACTGCCCCTATGTTGTTGCATATGAAGACCGTATGATTGCGCTACACAACAAGTACGCTGCCCAAGGCTTCCCTGTCGTAACTATCAACCCCAACGATCCTGTGAAGCAGCCAGAAGATTCGTTTGAGAAAATGCAACAGCGCGCCAAAGACAAAGGCTTCCCCTTTGCCTATCTCTTGGATGAGACCCAAGAAATTGCTCGTACTTATGGCGCAACCAAAACCCCACACGTATTCTTGTTGAAGAAAAAAGACAATGATTTTGTGGTCAAGTATATTGGTGCTATCGACAACAACCACAAAGATCCCAACGCCGTTACCGAAAAGTATGTAGAGCAAGCCGTAGACGCGCTCCTCGGCGGCCAAAAAGTAAACACCAACACTACCAAGGCTATTGGCTGTACCATCAAGTGGCGTGAGATGTAATCTCATTAGACAAACGCTTATTCCCTCCTTGCAAAGCGCCTACTTTGCAAGGATTTTTCGTAACTTGTGAGCCTAATTGAATTGCTTTGTATGAGATGTGAGTATGAATTATGGAATACACACGATATGAACAAACAATGATGGGCTAGCGGCCTAGTTCACGTCTCATCGACTCATCATCATCCATCACTCATAACTCTTCGTTATCTATGCAAACCATACGCATCTTTATTCTTGCCTCCTTGGCCTGGCTTCAGGTCTCCGGCTTGGCTATGGCCCAAGACCAAGCGTTGCCTGTAATGAGCTTCGAGCAAATTGTCCATGATTTTGGCCAAATTCGCGAAGAAGGTGGCGCAGTAGTATACCAGTTTGACTTCATCAATACCGGTAGCGCACCACTTCGGATTGATAGTGTGCAGGCCTCTTGTGGCTGTACTACGCCTGACTGGAGCCGCGAGCCCATTGCGCCCGGGGAACGGGGGTATATCATTGCCAAGTATGACCCGCTTTACCGTCCGGGCAAGTTTACCAAGTCAATGACGGTGTATAGCAATACCGCCCAACGGATGCACGCTCTCATTATTGAAGGAGAGGTGTTGCCGCGCCAACTGACTGTAGCTGATACGCTACCTACTAAGCTGGGTGTATTGCGTATGCGCTACCAAAGTTTCAACATGGGGCGCATTACTACCCAAGCGCCGGCTACTCAGAGCTTCGATATTTATAATGATGACCCCGAGCACGCTCTCCACTTTCAGCCTGCCGAAACCCCCCCACACATACAGATACGCTTTGAGCCGGCAGTACTCCAGCCCAAAAGCTTTGGCAAGATGCTGATTAGTTATGATGCTAAAGCGCGCAATGACTATGGCTACCTCTTCGAACAAGTAGGCATTAGCTGGCTCTATAATGCCCGCATCAGTAATCAAGGAGTATACATTGTGGCCGATATTCAGGAATATTTCCCCCCAATGACCGATGAGGAAATGGCCAAAGCTCCGCATATCGAATTGGCCAAAACCGACCACGACTTTGGCACGCTCAAAGACGGTGAAAGCGCTACCACGCAGTTTGTGTTTACCAATACTGGTCAAAGTCCGCTCTACATCCGCCGCGCCAAAGCCTCTTGTGGTTGTACGGCTACCCAGCCCGACAAAGATGTGCTCCAGCCCGGTGAGAGTAGCTTTATCCAGGTTACTTATAGCGCTTCTGGTACAGGGCTCCAACAAAAAACGGTCAATATCTATTCTAATGACCCCAAAAACCCCAACCAAGAAATCGTGATTCGCGCCAATGTGAGTCAGTAAGATTTGTTTTTTTTGTGCCAAGATAGACTTGATTTAAAAGCTTCTTGGTACTCAAGGATTTTCGGCGCATCCATTTCCCAAATCTATTTTGATTGGGTATGCGCTTCAGACCACTGGGCAACTGTCAAAGCCGATACTCAAAACGGTGGGTGAAGCCTGCCCAAAGCCCTCATTTTGTGCCAAAATAAGGGCTTGTGTTGTCCCGGAGCTGAAGCTCCGGGCTACTTTCTAAAATTGTCCAGTGGTGTGTCTATACGCTTTTTCTCCTACTGCCAACACCACAGCTCTCGGACAAACCCATACGCCCCTTGCTCCCATGCCTAGCCCCGAACGCATCACCCGCTTTGTAGACGTAATCATCCCGTTGCGTGTGCCCAATACCTATACTTACCGCTTACCAGTAGAGTTGAATGACAAAATTTGTGTGGGCGCACGGGTCATCGTGCAGTTTGGCCGTAGCAAGGTGCTGACGGCAGTCGTGCAACGCATTCACGAGCAAGCCCCCGCCAACTATCAGGCCAAGTATGTACTTGATTTGCTCGACGAATACCCACTGGTTACAGAAGCACAGCTCCGACTTTTTGCGTGGATCGCTGAGTACTATATGTGTACCCTTGGGGAGGTGTTGATGGTGGCGCTGCCTTCGGGGCTCAAGATTACGAGTATGTCGCGCATCCAGCGCCACCCCAGTACCGATGCGAGCCAGTTTACGCTTAGCGCCAAAGAAGAACAGTTGTTACAAGCCCTAGAACACAGCTCTTCGCTGACATATGAAGAGGCTGCGCAAATATTGGAGGTGAAAAATGTCTATAATCTTATCAAGTCGCTGATTCATAAAGACTTAATTATCGTGTATGAAGAGCTAAAGGACAGCTACCAGCCCAAGCGCCTCAAAAAGATACGCCTCCACGCCGACTATGCCTCCCAAGAGGCGATGCAGGCCCTATTGACAGCCCTAAGCGACCAACCGCGTAAGGTCAAGCAACTTGATGCGCTGATGTATTATATCCAGACGGCTGACTGCCTACGCCACCCGGCAAAAAACCAAGATGGCCTTGAGAAGCAAATACTCACGGAGCAAGGCGGTATTTCGCAAGCGGTGCTGAAGGCCTTGCGCGAGCAAGAGATTTTGGAGGAATTTGAAGTCAATATCTCCCGTTTTGAGGAGTTGTTGCCCACGGCTTCTATTGATAACTTACAGCTTTCGGAGGCGCAAACCCGTGCATACCAAGAGCTGCACCAGCAAATCAGCCAACATACCATTACCTTGTTACACGGCGTGACGGGCAGCGGCAAAACCGAAATCTACATCCGCCTCATTCAGGATGTGCTCAACAGTGGGGCGCAAGTACTCTTCTTGTTGCCCGAAATCGCCCTGACTACCCAGATTGTTGCCCGCTTGCAGCGCTTTTTTGGCTCTTCGATGGGTGTTTATCACTCTCGTTTTTCAGACAATGAGCGCGTAGAGGTATGGCAGGGCATTGTATCGGGCAAATATTCGTTTGTGGTGGGGGTACGCTCCGCCGTATTTCTACCCTTCGACAACCTAGGGCTGATTATCGTTGATGAAGAACACGAGCCCTCGTACAAACAATATGACCCCGCACCCCGCTACCACGCCCGCGATGTGGCGACAGTCATCGCCCAACAACAGGGCTGTAAAGTACTTTTTGGCTCGGCTACGCCTTCTATCGAAACTTATTACCAAGCCTCCCACGGCAAATATGGCCTTGTAAGCCTCAGCGAACGCTACGGGGAGGCGCAGTTGCCCTTTATCGTGCTTTCGGATATGAGAGAAGAGCGCCGCGCCAAGACTATCCAGCAGCATTTTGGGCAACAACTGCTAGGGCAAATGCAGGAAGCCCTAGGCAGACAAGACCAAATCATCCTCTTCCAAAACAGGCGTGGCTATGCCCCTTTTGTGATGTGCCGTACCTGTAGCTGGGTGCCCAAATGCCCCAACTGCGATGTCAGTCTTACCCTACACCTCCATAGCCAAGAACTGCGCTGCCACTATTGTGGGCATCAGGCCGCACCCATACGCTCGTGCCAAGCCTGTGGTGCGCAGGATATCGAAACGGTAGGCCACGGTACCGAAAAAATAGAAGAAAGCCTCAAAAGCCTGTTGCCCCAAGCCAAGGTAGCCCGTATGGACTTAGACACTACCCGCCGAAAGAGTAGCTACCAGCGTATTTTGCAAGAGTTTGAAGCCCGACAAATCGATATCCTCGTAGGAACACAGATGATCAGCAAGGGGCTTGACTTTGACCATGTCAGCCTGGTGGGTATTTTTGATATCGATAGGATGATGCACTTTCCTGACTTCCGAGCTAACGAACGGGCGTATCAAATTATGACTCAAGTAAGTGGGCGCGCAGGGCGCAAACATAAGGCTGGCCTCGTTATTATCCAAACCTATGACGCGACGCAGCCTCTGTTCAGCCTCGTACAACAAAACGACTATCTGGGGCTCTATCACCGAGAGATAGAAGAGCGAGAGAAGTTTCACTATCCTCCTTTTAGCCGGCTCATCCAGATTACCCTCCGACATCCCGAAGCGCACCTGTGCGAAGCCGCCGCTAGAGAGCTCAAAACACTATTAGCTAGGCGGCTGGGGGAGCGTTTGCTAGGTCCCGAAAAGCCGCTTATTGGCCGTATTCGCAACAAATACCTCTACCATCTTATCATCAAGATAGAGCGCCAACATCCACAGATGAAAGCCATCAAGGCCTTTATTCAAGAGCAATGCGACAAGTTGTTGTTGCGCAAAGAATATCGTCAGTTAGATATTCTGCCTGATGTAGACCCTGTATGAGACCCCAAAAAGATGTGCATGCCCAGAGCTTTTACCAAAAATCTTTTTGAGAACCAATAAAGTCAGGACTACTGCCTAGGCCACTATAACGAAAATTGCGCTTGAGCTTTTTTCGCTGGCTGTAGTAGAGGCTGAGCTGATTTTGAGAGTCAGGTTTTTTGTAGTTTATGCGGATCTTCTGTAGCTGCTCAAAGGGATACAGATAGAAATAGAAACACATACAAAGCGCCTTGCCGAAGCCCAAAACCAACAAAAGGCTTTGTTACAAATTACTTGGCAAGGCGCACACGAATGGGTGAAAGTGGGTAGTTTGGTTATTAAGACCCACTTTCCGCACCCCTTATTCTAGTTTATAGTACTTACGGATATTTGGGGAGAATAAGCCGAGGATTTTCCTGTGCAAATCATTGATATTTATCAAGATAGCCTGTTTTTACTCTGCGATGTAGAGGTAGTGAATCTCTTTGAGCAAAAAAAACCATTTCATTGTTGGGCTTATGGACGATTTTACCAACGTGTCGCATTCTACCAACGTGTCGCAACTACGTTGCTAAAAAAAGCCTGCCCTTCTCGGACAGGCCTCTTTTTTTAGGCTTACATATTCCTCCTATACTGCCCGCCTACTTGATAGAGGGCGGAACTCATTTGCCCTAAGCTACAAACTTTGGCACATTCCATCAGCGAATCGAAGATATTGCCGTTTTCGATGGCGGTCTGTTGCAGTTTTTTGAGGGCTGCTTCTCCGGCGGCTTGGTTGCGCAGGTGGAAGGCATCGCGGGCGGCTATTTGGTACTCCTTCTCTTCGGTAGTAGAGCGGATGACCTCTGCCGGGATGATGGTGGGAGAGCCTTGGGGGTCGAGGAAGGTATTGACCCCGATGATGGGCAGCTCGCCGGTATGTTTTTTCATTTCATAAAACATACTCTCCTCCTGAATCTTGTTGCGCTGGTACATACGTTCCATAGCACCCAATACGCCGCCGCGCTCACTGATAGATTTGAACTCGTTTAAGACGGCCTGCTCTACCAAGTCGGTCAGCTCTTCGATGATAAAAGCACCTTGGAGTGGGTTTTCGTTTTTGTTCAAACCCAGCTCGTGGTTGATAATCATTTGGATGGCCATTGCCCTGCGCACAGACTCTTCCGTAGGGGTGGTGATGGCCTCGTCGTAGGCATTGGTATGCAGTGAGTTACAGTTGTCGTAGAGCGCGTAGAGGGCTTGCAAGGTCGTGCGGATGTCATTGAAGGCAATCTCTTGTGCGTGTAGGCTGCGCCCCGAGGTTTGGATGTGGTATTTGAGCTTTTGGCTGCGGTCGTTACCCTTGTATTTGTAGCGCATGGCCTTGGCCCAGATGCGGCGTGCCACCCGTCCGAGTACAGAATACTCAGGGTCCATTCCGTTGGAGAAGAAGAAGGAGAGGTTGGGGGCAAAATCGTCGATATGCATCCCACGACTGAGGTAATACTCCACAAAGGTAAAGCCGTTGGAGAGGGTCAGTGCCAATTGGGTAATGGGGTTAGCTCCTGCCTCGGCAATGTGGTAGCCCGAAATGCTGACCGAGTAGAAGTTACGAACCTTCTTGTCGATGAAGTACTGCTGGATATCGCCCATCATACGGAGGGCAAACTCTGTAGAGAAGATACAAGTATTTTGGGCTTGGTCTTCTTTGAGGATGTCGGCTTGTACCGTGCCGCGTACTTGCGAGAGGGCTTTGGCCTTAAGTTGTGCATAGACCTCGGCAGGCAGCACTTGGTCGCCCGTAACGCCTAGGAGCATCAAGCCCAGTCCGTCGTTGCCTTCGGGTAGTTGGGCGGCATTGTAGCGGGGGCGGGGCACGCCTTTTTCTTTGTAAATAGCTTCAATTTTGGCTTCTACTTCTGCTTCCAGTCCATTTTCTTTGATATACAGTTCACACTGTTGGTCGATGGCGGCATTCATAAAGAAGGCCAAAATCATAGGAGCAGGCCCGTTGATGGTCATCGATACAGAAGTAGCCGGATTGCAGAGGTCAAAGCCGGAGTAGAGCTTTTTGGCATCGTCGAGGGTGGCTACGCTCACGCCGGAGTTACCGATTTTTCCATAAATATCGGGGCGATGGTCAGGGTTTTCGCCATAGAGTGTTACCGAGTCGAAAGCCGTAGAGAGACGCTTGGCAGGCAAACCTTTGGACACATAGTGGAAGCGTTTGTTGGTACGCTCAGGACCGCCTTCGCCTGCAAACATACGGGTAGGATCTTCGCCTTCGCGCTTCAGTGGGAATACCCCCGAAGCATAGGGGAAGAAACCGGGCGCATTTTCTGTCAGCAGCCAGCGCAAAATATCGCCCCAGTCTTGGTATTTGGGCAGCGCCACCTTGGGTACTTTGGTACCCGAAAGCGAGGTGTAGTACAGGTCTTGTTCTATGACCTTGTCGCGCACTTGGAAGCGGTACTTGTCGGCCTTGTAGCGAGCCTTGGTTGCACTCCAGTTGGCCAGCATTTGCTTACATTCGGCATCGAGTTTGGCTTCCAGTTCGTTGTATTGGGCAATAAGGTCTTTGAGGTATTCCGGTTCGCCTTGGATGTGTTGTACTGCCGTAACCAGCTCGTCGGATTGTTCTACAATCTCTACGCGCTCTTTACCGATATTGGCACGCAGTAAATCTACTGTGCCCTTGAGTTGGTACATTTTGCGGGCGAGGTCAGACTGTTCCTTTACAAAACGCTCGTATTGTTCGCTATTTTCGCAAATTTCGGCCAAATAGCGCACACGGTCAGGCGGGATGATGTAGATTTTCTCCGACATTTTTTCGGTAATCTCAAACCCTGAACGGAGTTTTTCGGCCTTGGTTTTCTCTACAATCTTGTCCATCAGCTTTTTGTAGAGCGTGTTCATTCCCGGGTCGTTGAATTGCGAAGCAATCGTGCCGTAAATGGGCAACTCTTCATCGGGAGTTTCCCAAAGGTTGTGGTTGCGCTTGTACTGTTTTTTCACGTCGCGCAGGGCATCGAGTGAGCCGCGCTTGTCGAATTTGTTGATGGCGATGAGGTCGGCAAAGTCGAGCATATCGATTTTTTCCAACTGTGTGGCCGCCCCATACTCAGAGGTCATCACATAGAGCGATACGTCGGAGTGTTCAGTAATTTCGGTGTCTGACTGTCCGATACCTGAAGTTTCGACAATAATCAGGTCATACTCAGCAGCCTGACAAATATCGATGGCATCTTGCACATAACGGCTGAGGGCTAGATTGGATTGACGTGTGGCCAAAGAACGCATATAGACCCTGCCGTTGCTGATGGCATTCATACGGATACGGTCGCCAAGGAGTGCACCGCCCGTTTTGCGCTTGGAGGGGTCTACCGAGATGACGGCCATAGTCTTATCTTCAAAATCCATCAAAAAGCGGCGCACCAGCTCATCTACCAACGAGGATTTACCCGCCCCGCCCGTACCGGTAATTCCCAAGATGGGCGCTTTATGAGCTTCCTTGCGTCGGATGACCTCCGACTTGACGGCCAGATATTCCTCAGGGTAGTTTTCGGCAATAGAAATCAACCGTCCGATGTGCAGCGGATTTTTATGGGGCAGTGCCTCGGTGAGCGCCTGCAAATCATCAAAAGCCTGCTGCTCCTCCTCTTCGCCGTCGGGCAATACGGGGACATTTGCGCCTTTTTTGCGGTAAGTAGAAAAATCACATCGTTGCAGTACATCATTGATCATTCCCTGCAACCCCATCGCCCTGCCGTCGTCGGGGTGGTAGATGCGCGTAATGCCGTAGGCGTGCAGTTCTTCTATTTCGGAAGGCAGGATAGTACCGCCACCACCGCCAAAAATTTTGATATGCCCTGCTCCTTTTTCTTTGAGCAGGTCATACATATACTTGAGGTACTCTACGTGCCCCCCTTGGTACGAAGTCATCGCAATGGCTTGGGCATCTTCTTGGATGGCGCAGTCCACTACTTCGGCTACAGAACGGTTGTGGCCAAGGTGAATAATTTCAGCACCGGAGGCTTGCATCACACGGCGCATAATATTGATGGCGGCATCGTGCCCATCGAAAAGAGAGGCTGCCGTTACGATACGGATATGGTTTTGGGGTTTGTATGGGACGGTAACTTGTGCGGACATAAGGGCGTATCTTTATGGATTGACTGAAAAAACACAAAGTGCTTGTTGAATAATACAAAAATACGAAAATAGTTGGTTTTCGTGCAGGCTTTTGCTACAAGCTTAGGCCGTGCTTGTGAGGTGTGCAAGGGGACTGAGGCAACAGATGGTGTAAGGATTGTCCCAATAGCCGAAAGATATACTGCCAGCAAGTATTCAGCTTAGATAAGCTTTGGTTTTGAGGCGAATTCTAAGAAAAGCGGTATAAGGTGCAATATCCTGGTATCTAATTTCGGAATGCCCTAATTTTCTTATTTCCAAATCCCTCAATATTTGCGCTGTATAAGCACCACCTCTGACTTGTGATTGGCTGTGGATTTTGACAAATTTTGTACCTTTGTGCCAGCAACATTGCTTTTCCTCTTTTGCTTGCATTATGTACAGTACCACCGAAATCACTTCTACAGCGCTCAGCTCCGACAATCCTATACATCAACGGCTATTGGCGGCCTATTTGGTAGCGCAGCCTCACCTTTGGGGCGAGGTACTCGAAATTGGCTGTGGGGTAGGCCGGGGCTTAGAAATCATCCGACAAAAGGCCCAACAATATACGGCCCTTGATAAAAATAAGTCCCTGCTGGAGAGTCTTTCGGCGCAATATCCCGATGTCCGGTTTATAGAGGCCAACGTTCCACCGCTAAGTGCCCTGCCCGATAATAGTTTTGACTGTGTGGTCTCGTTTCAGGTGATAGAGCATATCCAAGATGACGGCCTGTTTCTGGATGAAATCCGTCGGGTGCTTAAGCCTGGGGGGAAAGCCTTCATTTCGACACCCAACCGCCTCCGCTCGCTGACGCGCAATCCTTGGCACACCAGAGAGTATACCGCAGAAGAGCTAAGCGCTCGGATGAAACCCTATTTTTCTACCATTGAGGCGCTGGGTATCGATGGTAGCGAAAAAGTGCAAGCATATATGGCCGAAAACGCGGCTGCTGTCAAAAGGATTACGCGTTGGGATATTCTCAACCTACAATACCGACTACCGGCGTGGATGCTGAGAGTACCTTATGAATGGCTGAACCGCCGCAACCGCAACCGGCTACAAAACCAAAACCAAAATCTCGTCAGTAACATCACCGAAGCTGATTATCATTTGTCTGATACCCCCCAAAAGAGCCTTGATCTATTCTACATAGCTACTAAATAATGGAGCTGTGCTAACCATTGGAGCTCTGGAGTATCCGTTTTTAGGGCACTCAAAAAAAGTTACCTTATTAATCGACCCTGAAGGGAGCTAATGTTTATTGCCACACAATGTACCAAACATACGCTCTGTATGGGGTCTACGCCCAGCGGCCAGTGTGCTCGAAATATTTCACCCCTTCGGGATTGCATTGAAATAAGGAGATATTCGAAAAAACATCCAACATCACCATTGTATCCTCTGTGGAAATGGGTAAGCCATTTATTGCGCAGCCCCATACACCAAGGCCATATTTGATGTAAGGTTTTATTGGGATTGATTTTCCTTTGTGGCCAGTGGTTTTGAGACCATACATTTCCCAAACACCATCAAAATTATCCCAATCAAAACTGACTTGGGATAATATGCGCGTTAAAAATCCTTGATAATCAGGTAAGTCTTGGTATGATGTTGCTTGGACACAACACTAAAAATCAGCCACGAATATACGAATAAAAAAATTTGTGCATTCGTGGCGAAAAGTCAAACTAATGTTAGTCGGTGAGCTAGTAGCTGAAATCGTTACCGCCATCAAACCCAGAATTATAGTTTTTTCTAGGCCGCAAAATGCGTTTGCGTTTGGTATTATCTTGTATGGGCTTATTGGTATTGGGTCGGTCGTCGGTGCGTTGTACCACACTTTGGCTTTGTTGTGGATAGCCTTGGCCTGTGGGGGTGTTGGCATTGATGTTGCTTTTGCGTTCAAAAGACATGTTGGAACTAGAGAGGCCGAGGTCGTCGATGGTAAAGTCAAAATTGCTGTTTTCGCGTTGTGGGCGGCTTGGCTTGCGCTGTATTTGGTTGCCACTGCGGCCGCGTTGGCTGCGAGGGCGTGTGCGGGTTTTTCTGGGTTTGGCGGCTTCTGGGCTATACACAAAAGGGTTTTTCTCACATTCGCGCAAGCAATTGATGATAATAGGCTCAAAGTCATCGGGATAGGCATATACCTTTATTTTCCAGTCATATACCCGCGCCTTTGTTTTTGGGGGCAATGAACTAAAAATTTTATAATAGGCATCTTTTACTTTGTTACCCACATAGGAGAGCATCCTGTCTCCGTGTGGATGTGTGTGATAGTTGTGCTTTTGAGCTACCTGAAATACTGTGATCATTGGATTGTAGGGGATTTTAGGATTGGAATTGTTGTATGTATCTACCGTTCGTTTTTATATAAGTTTGAAAAGTAAAAAGCAAGCCAAGAAGTAGGTGTTGTAGGTCGTTTGGGTTGAGACATAGCCGTTTTCGAGTCCTAAAAATAGGCTGATACGGATAAATATACAAATTGTGTTAAGAAGGAGCAAATGATAGCAATTATTTTTCGCTGTAAAATTTTTTGGCACTATTTTTATCAAAACCAAAATTTTGTTTTAATTGTAGTCAATTGATTGGGCTTTTTGCAACAACTGCATAGCGCGGGGTTTGAGTTCGCTTTCGGGATAATTTTCGACAAAGCGCTGCAAATCAAGCTTGAACGTGATGGGGTCAGAGACTTTGATGCTAATCAAAACACGCAAGAAAGCAAACTTATCATTCATCCCAGTTTCGGGATAAGCAGCAAGTGTTTGCCCTATGACAGAAGAGGCTTCGGCAAACTCCCGTTTTTCATAGAGTTCAAAGGCTTTTTTGTAAGCATCCAATACTTCTTGTGCGATGGTTTCGGTTTCGTGTAGGTAGTTAGGGTTTTGGATAAGCTTGGCATACAGGGAGTTGGGGTATTTTTTAAGGATAGTTTCTTTGTGATGCTGCTCTTGTCCTTTTTGTTCTAGGCTTTGGTGTGCCAAATATAAGAAATAATGAGCTTCGGCAGCTTTTTCTGTATTAGGGAATTTTTTGAGTAGGCGTTCAAAGCTGACAATAGACTTGGCTGGGTCTTGGAGTTGGTAATAATAAATTCGACCTAGGCGGTAGAGGCTGTTTTCGAGTCGGATGTTGGAGGAGTCGAGTTTGGCTTCCGTATCAGGCAATTGGGTTAGGAGTGCTTCTTTTTGCTTGACGACCCGTTGTTTGATAAGGTCTTCACGCGAGATTTTGATTTCAACGACCCTGTCAAGGCTGTCCGTACTTTCATTGAAGGGCTTGTCGCTGCGCCGCCAGTTGTCTTCGAGGTCTCGTTTGCCCCATTTTTTCAAAAAGGCAGCCCTACCGGTAGTAAGGGCAGTGAGATTGTCAAAATACCAAACGGCTTGCCCACCACCGGGGCGGTTGGGGTCATTGAGGGAACTGCCCGTGCTGCGTCGTTGGCGGCGCTCGGCTAGGGCAGCTTGGCGCTCTATTTCGTCTTGGCGGCGGGTTTCTTGTTTTTGCAGCTCATAGTCAAGGTAGGCCGAGCGGGCTTCGGGTTCCATACGTGCGAGGCGCTGGAGGCTGTCTTCGAGGCGTACGGTTTGTAAGTGGAGCACAAACTCATCCAACACTGCACGCCGTTGCTTGGTTTGTTGGTAGCTCTCGGCGGTTTTGGGCAGATTGACCAAGGCGCTATCATAATACACCTTGGCTCGTTCGTATTGTTCTAGGTATTCAAAATTGACATCAGCCAATTTGAGAAAAGAATAGGCACTCTGGATAAGGTTGGGCTTGTCTACCTCAACAGATTTTTGAAGATAATCGACCGCCGTCGGAATATCTTTTTTGTTGAGATAATAGACCCCCATTTCGTAGTAAATCTTGTCTTCATAGTCAATATTTTTGTCATCCCTCAACAGCTGTTTGTAGGCTTTCATCATCTTATTCTCAGGTATATTCTGTACGACTGCCACACATTGGAGCGCATACAATTTGCTGAAAAAAGTGAGGTCATAGTTGGGGTTGTTCTTACGTACCAGGTCATAGTGGTAATAAGCATCTTTGGGGTCGCCATATTTTTGGTATACCTGCCCCAGTATGAAGGCAATACGGGCTTTGTGTTCGCTACGTGGCATCAATTCCAGCGCCTTGGTCAGGTACTGGGCTACTTGCTTGTAGCTGCCTTGTTTGCGGTAATAGTGAGCCCGCATCAGGTGAAAAGCCATTTCATTGTCCTTGTTGAGGGTCTGCCGGCTAAGGTAGCTTATGGCCGTGCGCGCATCATCATATTGTTCGGTATTGATAAACAAACGCATCAACTCTAACAATGCCTGAAAGCGAGTCTGTTCTTCGGGGCTTTTGGTATTGACATACTTGAATGTCGTGGCCGCATCAGTATATTGATGGAGATAATATCGCGCCTTTCCTGCCAGAAAATAACTATCATCTACCCACTTGCTGTCTTCGTGCCACTGGATGACCTTGGCGGCCTTGTCGAGGCAGTCTTCCATCACAGAGCGCTGCGCATTGACCGCGCCGGAGTCTTGAGGCGCGTCTACCTGCAAGATATTGTTATAATCCTCTTGCCGAGCGTGGAAAATCTCCCGCTCAGCTTCTTTCATCCGCTCCTTGGCCAAAAAATAGGCATTGTAGCGGGCTGTCATATTATCATAAGCATTTCCGGCGTTCTTACTACTCTTGCAGCCCATTAGCAACCCTCCCAAAGAGAGGCCGCTAAGCACTAGCAGGAGCAGGTATGGCCTTAGGCTTGCATTTTTAGCAGGTATCATACCGATAAATTTGAGAAAAAATTCTAACTTGCACAAGTTCATCAATTCTCAGGGAGCTTTGAAATTCAGAAAAACACTTTATACTTGGCTCACGACCCGTTACAGGCTCATTCTTCGCAATGAAGAAAATTTTGAGGAAACCCGCAACTTGCCCGTAACGCCGTCGGCCATTATTTTTTTCATCGGCACGGGCTTGCTCGTGGCTATGTTCAGTGGCTTGTTTTTGGGCAAATTACTCTTTGACCGCCACTCCGGTATGGGAGACAAAGACGGCAAACACCTCGAAGCCCTACAACGAATGGATAATACCATCGACTCACTGCTGACAGAAATCAACCGACGAGAGGTCTTCTTGGCTGATTTGCGTAAGGTCATCGGAGGTGATGTCAACTATTTGCGTAAAGAAGCCGATGAGCTAAAGCCTAACAAAGATACAACGAACAAAGCAGCTGCAAAGCGCTATGATACCATAAACATTGATTATCTTAGCTCGGTAGACAAAAAGTTCCGCCAAGAGTTTGAAGGCCGCCAAGTACGCAGCACTGTCGGGGGTGGGGCGAGCGGAATGGCAGTAACTTTTGACGAACGGATGTTTTTCTCCCCTGTTAGAGGGATTGTTACCGAAAAATACCGCAGCTCCGACAAACACTACGGCGTGGATGTGGTCGCCAAAAAAGACGAACCCATCAAGGCAATCGCCGGAGGAACAGTTATCCTCTCTTCTTGGACAGATGACACGGGCTATGTCATCGCCATCCAACACCAAGGAGACATTATCTCTGTTTATAAGCACTGTTCTGTTTTAATGAAAAAAGTTGGTAACTTTGTAGAACCCGGAGAGATAATAGCCCTTATCGGTAATTCCGGAAAATATACTACAGGTCCACACCTACACTTTGAGCTATGGTACAAAGGAAATCCTTTAGACCCTGAAAAGCACGTAGTTTTTTAAAAAAAACTTAAATTTGCACGATTATGGCAATGTTCGGCGCTATTAACAACAACAAGGAAAAAGAGATTCCAGTGGAAGCAAACTCTAACTCAGCTACTATCATCGGCAAAGGCGCGATGATGGAAGGAAACATCGAAACCCACGGCAATGTCCGTATTGAAGGACGGATTGTCGGCAATGTAAAATGCAAGTCCAAAGTCGTTTTGGGCGACTCGTCTTATCTCGAAGGCAGCATATTGTCTCAAAATGCTGAAATCTCTGGCGAAGTAAAAGGCTTGATTGAAGTAGCCGAAATCTTGGTGCTCAAGTCTTCGGCCATTGTCAATGGAGACGTATTATGCGACAAACTGATTGTCGAAACAGGCGCTGTCTTTAATGGTAGTTGCAAGATGGGCCATACGATGAAAGAAATTCGCATAGGGGAGAAAAATCTCAACAGCGCTAAGCAAGCTAGCAATGCCAAGCCAGCCCAACAAACCACCGCTTAACGACTACGCCAAATACTCTGGCCTGGCCTTTCAGATGGCTGCCGTTATAGGATTGTCGCTTTGGGTAGGGATGCAGCTCGACAAATACCTTGGGTTGGCGCAGCCCCTGTTTACGGTGTTGTTTATCTTGATGGGTGTGGTAGGAGCAATGCTTTGGCTTATCCGCTCACTACAAGGATAGACTGGCCTAAAAAGCAATATCAAAATTTGTTTGTTTTTTAACATAACATTACCCAAATCAAAGTCAATTGGGAGTCCTATGACTGTGTGTAGTGGTAGTGTGTTGAAAATCAAATGCATCTAAGAATACCTAGATGACTCAAACAAAAACCCTACAAAATATTTCACTTTGTAGGGTTTTTGTTGGTTGGGTAGCTTCTCAAGCGTCGCAACAGCGCCACCGACCCTTATTGTGCGCCAATAGCGCTCAAAATTTCCTTGCCCATAGGGTCTGCGCCAGAGGCAAAAAAAGCAACTGCCTTGCCGTTTTCATCAATGAGGTATTTGCAAAAATTCCAAGAAGGCTCTTTGCCGGTCTGCTCCGTCAACCAACCATAGAGGGGGTGTTGGTCTTTACCTTTAACAGAGATTTTTTCCAGCATTTGAAACGAAACTCCGTAATTTTTCTGACAAAAGGCCGCTATATCCTCTTGTGAACCAGGCTCTTGGCCTCCAAAATTATTGGCAGGCACGCCAATCACTACTACCTTGTCGCCGTGTGTTTCGTGTAGGGCTTGTAGTTTGGCGTACTGAGGTGTATAGCCACACTTAGAAGCCACATTGACCAACAGCACTTTCTTGCCCTTAAACTGGCTGAAATCAATCTCTTGCTCTGAGTTGAGAGCCTTGAGCGAAAACTCATAAAAAGACTTAGACGAAGTAGCCGTATTTGTACTCATCGTGTTTTGAGGGTTAGTGTTTGAGCCGCAAGCCGCCAACACAAGGCCGCCCACAGCAAATAGTTTGACAAAAAAAGAAAGCATATCTGTAGTAGATTGGGGTGAATAATGTGGTAAGTAGGGGGCAATCTCACACCACTGGGCATTTTTGGAAAAGTAGGTTAGAACTCCAGCTCCGATACAAGCTGAGGCTTCATTTTGGGGGTATTTGAAAAATGTCCAGTGGCGTGGAGCAATCTTATAACATCGTCTGAAAAACGATTGTTTGAAACAAAGCCTCCTTTTCGCAAATTTATGTCAAGATGTACTCGATTTGAGGATTCACAAGGTTTTATTTTCTTGAAGCTCTAAGAATTTGAGCGCATACACTGCGGGGCTACTTGGGCAGTGTTTGAGAGGCCTGTTTTTTTTCATAATGGCGGCAGTATTGGCTAATAGCGCAGCTATCACATTGGGGGTTGCGGGCTGTACAGACATAGCGCCCGTGCAAAATAAGCCAATGGTGTGCTCTTGCTATTTGGCTATCAGGGATATGTTTGATTAAGGTTTTTTCGACTTCGAGGGGTGTTTTGGCGTTTTGATTGACCAAGCCCAAGCGCTTCGACACCCTGAATACGTGTGTATCAACGGCCATTGCAGGCTGGTCATACAAAACAGATACGATGACATTGGCCGTTTTGCGACCTACCCCGGGCAAGGTCTGTAAGGCTTTTACATCTGCCGGAATCTCACCCCCATATACTTCGATTAACCGCTGCGCCATCCCGATGAGGTGCTTGGTCTTATTGTTAGGATAAGAGATACTGCGGATATATGGAAATAGCTCGTCGAAGGTCGCCTTGCTCATTGCGTGCGCGTCGGGATAGCGCTCAAACAAGGCCGGAGTAACCATATTGACCCGCTTATCGGTACATTGAGCACTCAAAATCACCGCTACCAATAGCTCGAAAGGGCTGTTGTATTGTAGCTCGGTTTCAGCACTGGGAAAATTTTCAGCAAAATAAGCCATCAAGGCTTTGTAACGGTCAGAACGGCGCATGAGAGGTTTTGAAGTGTGATGAATGAAGTATGGTGTTTGGACAACTAAGGACACCCAAGGCCGGAGCAGCCGGCTCGTGTCTGTACGATGTTTAGGAACACAACAGCCGAACTATCCCTAGGTCATCATAGTTGGCCTGTTGGTGTTTGCTGCGCAAGATATTGTATTTGCGCACCAACATTGTCGGAATTTGCTGCATTGTTTCGTCTTGTAGAAGGTAACGCATTGGGTTGGGGCTGCTGGGCTCCGGCTGTAAGGCCCTGAAAGTCTGCACACCGTCGGTACTGATGGCGATGTTTTTAGGGTTTTCAAAGAGCCTGAGTTGTGTGTGTTCGCGGAGCCAGTCGATAGCCTCTAGCCCCCAATGGTAGGCGGGGTAGTTGGGGGTATTGTTCTGGTCTACTTCATATAGTTTGTTATCGACCATCATCACACCGTCTCCGGCAATGCGTACAGCAGCTTTTCGCGCAGTGGTATCATATACCATCAACAACAAGGTAGCCAATGCCTCCGAAGTACTGAGCTGCATCAACTTGCAACTGTGCTTCCAAGCCTCAAACCAATGGGTGGCCAAATGGTCTATTTGCGCCACGAGGGTGTCTTGTGGCAAGGGAGCACTATGCGCCAATACTTTTTGTAGCACCTTGGCCATCAGTGTGGAGGCAAAATGTGCGTCTTTTCCCGAAGAGCAGCCATCCATCACGGCGGCCACGATATATCTGCCACCCCAAGGCCTGTCGGCAGGGGTATGGTACAAAAAATCTTCACAAAACACTGGATGGCCTTCACCTTTGCGGAGTAGCGTATATATTTGCATAAGCAAAATGTTTAAAAATGTGGGGGCTTGCTTCTCCATAACGCAAAAAAGGCAAAATAGTTAAACAAAAGGCCTTTTGTGTGTTTGCGGAGGTCATATCACCCCATACTTTTCCCCTTTCGTGCCGAATGTATATTTATAAAACCCCTGCTTGGCTCAAAAACTGCTGGGCTGCCTGTGAATGGGACCACTCCCAATATCCAGAACCCAAGACTGTTTTCTTGACCTTTGATGACGGCCCTATCCCAGAAGTTACGCCTTGGGTGTTAGATACGTTGGCGACATACCAAGCGCAAGCCACGTTCTTCTGTGTGGGGGACAATATCCACAAGCACCCAGAGGTTTTTGAGGCGGTGTGTGCTGCCGGGCATCGGGTGGGCAATCACACCTACAACCACCTCAATGGTTGGAAAACCCCTTTGGAGGTGTATCGGCAAAACGTGACCCAATGTGCCGAGGTATTGACATTGCCCAATGCGGTGGCGCAAAAGCCGCTTTTCAGACCACCTTATGGCCGACTAACACAGGCGCAGTTTCGAGCATTGGAAGGGCAATACCGCATCGTGATGTGGGATGTGTTGACTCACGACTATGACCGCCGCCTAGCGCCGGAGCGCTGCCTCCAGAAAGCCCTCCAATATACTACCCACGGCTCTATAGTCGTCTTTCATGACAGTCTCAAAGCCGCCCCCAACTTGCGGGCGGTGTTGCCAGCGTATTTGGCTCAGTTG
This sequence comes from Eisenibacter elegans DSM 3317, assembly GCF_000430505.1. Lineage (NCBI taxonomy): Bacteria > Pseudomonadati > Bacteroidota > Cytophagia > Cytophagales > Microscillaceae > Eisenibacter > Eisenibacter elegans. Next base: position 110,449 of record NZ_KE387152.1, read on the forward strand.
AGCGCAGAGGGATATCGTTTTGCAGCATTATAAACCATTCGCGCATCGCTAGGGTATTATTTTGTGAACATCACTCAAGCATTGATAAAACCTGTGATTTATGAAAAAACTTACTATCTTGTTGGGGCTAATGAGCCTCTGCTGCTGGCAGGCCTGCCAGTCTCCTTCAGAAAGCAATCAAGAAACTGCTGCTATTATGACACAAACCCCCGACCCACACAGCTTTGCCCAGCCCAAGGCCGTACAAATGACGCATTTGATACTAGACCTCAAGGTCGATTTTGAAGCCAAACAACTTCAAGGGCAGGCGCAAATCCACTTCCGTCGCCACCAAACCACTGCCGATACACTCACACTCGATAGCCACGGCCTTCAAATAGCGGCCATCACCAATGTCCAAGGGCAGCCCCTGCCCTATACACTGGGCGAAGCCCAACCACACCTAGGCCAAGCCCTGCGCATACAGATAGGCACTGAGGCCGCCGACACAGTGGTAGTGGTGCAATACAAAACTGCTCCCGATGCGGGAGCGCTGCAATGGCTCACCCCTGAGCAGACGGGCGGCAAAAAACAGCCTTTTCTCTTTACGCAATCGCAGGCCATCTTGGCCCGCACTTGGATTCCCTGCCAAGACAGCCCGGGTATCCGCTTTAGCTACGAGGCCCGCATCCGTGTGCCCAAGGAGCTGATGGCGCTGATGAGCGCCGAAAACCCCCAACAACGCAGTGCCGACGGGCAGTACCAATTCCGAATGCCGCAGCCCATCCCGGCTTACCTGATGGCTTTGGCCGTAGGCGACTTGGCCTTTGAGGCCATCGGCAATACGACAGGCATCTATGCCGAGCCGGCCATCTTGCCCAAGGCAGTGGCGGAGTTTGGCGACCTCGACAAGATGCTCCAAGCCGCACAGGAGTTGTACGGAGAGTATGTGTGGGGGCGCTACGACTTGCTCGTGCTGCCGCCTAGCTTCCCCTTTGGTGGAATGGAAAACCCGCGCCTGACCTTTGTAACGCCTACGCTGCTGGCCGGAGACCGCTCGCTGACTTCGGTGGTGGCGCACGAACTAGCCCACGCTTGGTCGGGCAACTTGGTTACCAATGCTACTTGGGAAGACCTTTGGCTCAACGAGGGCTTTACGGTATACTTTGAGCGCCGCCTGATGGAGAAGCTCTATGGAGAAGATTATGGCCAAATGTTGGGCGCACTCGGTGTGCAAGACCTACACCAAACCATCGCCAAGATGGGCGAGACCAACCCCGATACCCGCCTCAAGCTCGACCTCAAAGGCCGAGACCCTGACGAGGGCATCAGCGATATTGCCTACGAAAAAGGGTTTTTGATGCTCTATGCCCTTGAGCAAGCCGCCGGACGAGAAGCGATGGATGTGTTTTTGAAAAAATATTTCAGCACCCACGCCTTTCAGTCGATGGATACGGAGCGCTTCTTGACCTATGTGCGGGCGCAATTGCCCGAAGCGGCCAAGGCCATCGACCTCGACGCTTGGGTGTTTCAGCCCGGCCTGCCCAAAACGGCTCCCAGTATCGAGTCGGAGCGCTTTGCTGCCGCAGAGGGGGCTTGGTTTGACTGGAACGAGGGGATGCCGGTGGCCAAACTAGGCACGGACAAATGGAGTAGCCACGAATGGCTACACTTTTTGCGCCGCCTGCCCGACTCCCTCAGCCAAGAGGAGATGTCCGCGCTAGACCGTGATTTTGGGTTTACCAAGACCGGCAACGCCGAAATGCTGACCGAATGGCTCAGCAAAACGCTGCCCTTGGGCTATGCCCCTGCCTATGATGCAGCGGCGGAGTTTTTGACCTTCGTAGGGCGGCGTAAGTTCCAAATTCCGATTTATCAGGCGCTGCTCAAAACGCCTAAAGGCCAAGCACGGGCAAAAGAGGTGTATGCCAAAGCCCGACCTAATTACCATTATCTGTCTACCCAAACCTTAGACAAACTGTTGAGTCAATAAGGGGCAAAGGCCCTCGCCCTTATGCCTAGAGTGGCGCGAAGAAATACCGGCGTAAGCGGCTTAGGGATAGGCGAGCAGTACCCCACAGCACGAAGTGCGAGGAGTACAGCCGCCTAGCCCGACCCCCGCTTGCGGGGGGAAGCCCCAAAAAGCGCTCGAACAACTAAAAACTACCAAACCAACCTGCCCAAATCGTATGCCTACCCAATTTAAGTTTGCCCTACAACATTCCCCTTGGTTATTGTTGCTCTGCTTGGGGCTGGCCATTGCCTATGCGTGGCTGCTCTACAGTGCCAAAGCGCCTTGGTCGGCAGGGTTGAACAGGGCCTTGGCAGGGGTGCGCGGGGTAGTGGTTTTTGTGATTTTGGTTTTGCTGCTGCTCAATCCGCTGATTTTGCAACGCAGCTATCAGGCCGAGCGGGCAACGGTCGTACTGGCGATAGACAACTCGGCTTCCTTGGCCTTGGTACACAGTCCGGCGTTTTTGGACAGCCTCCGGCGGCAGCTCAACGCGCTGGAGCAAAGGCTCAAAGGGGCAAATATCGATACAGATATTCAGTTATTGACTAGCAGCGAGCTACCGAAGGGCTTTGCTTGGGACAGCCTGCGCTTCGACGGACAGGAAACGAACCTGCAAAAAATGTTGCGCCAAGTGCAAAACAACTACGAAAACCGTAACCTTGACAAGGTCGTGCTGCTGTCGGATGGCATTCATAATCAAGGGCTTTCGCCGGCTTTTGTGCAGTATCCGTTCCCGATTTATAGTGTTGGCTTGGGCGACCCCACCCCTAAGCGCGACATCCGCCTGGCCACAATTTTGGCCAATAAGATTGCCTATCAGGGCAACCGCTTCCCGATAGTGGCCGAAGTGGCACATAATGGCTATACCGAGCGGGAGGTGCAGGTCTATTTGTCGCAGCAGGGGCGTGTGATAGACCGCAAGACCGTGCGCCTGGGCGATGACGAAGGCCTGAGCCAAGTAACCCTGTATGCAGAGGCGGCACAAAAGGGAATGCAGCGTTATACGGTATCGGTCAATGTATTGCCGGGGGAGTTTAACAAAGAAAACAACAGCCGCGACGTGTATGTAGAAGTGATAGACGGACGCGAAAAGATACTCATTGCGGCGGCGGCTCCCCACCCTGACCTCAAGGCGCTGCGGGCTGCGCTGGCCAATAAGGACAATTACAGCCTCGAAATCTACATCCCCGGCGTTACGCCCGAGCCGAAAGAAGCCCGCTACGACTTGGTGGTGTTGCACCAAATACCCAACCGTTTTGGGCGGGGGAATGAGCTGATAAAGCGCTACGAGCAGAGTGCGCGTTGGTTTATCCTAGGTACACAGAGCGATGTCAATACCTTTAACCAACAAAAACTGGGGCTGCGGATTGATGGGCGTATGGGGCAGGTAGACAAGGTAACGCCAGCGCTGAATGCGCAGTTTAGCTTGTTTACCCTAGAGGCTACCCAAGCTGAGAGGCTGCGCAAGTATCCGCCGCTGACTGTGCCTTTTGGAGAATATACCCTTACGGGAGAGGCGCAGGTACTGCTTTATCAGCGTGTGGGCAATATCGAAACAGAAAAGCCGCTGCTATTGCTCAACAATACGGGCGAAAAGCCGGTGGGCATCTTGACCGGCGACGGCCTCTGGCAGTGGCGGATGGAGGAGTTTGACCTGAGCGACAACCACGAAGCGGTGGACGAGCTGCTGACCAAGACGGTACAACTGCTGACGACCAAGGAAGACAAGCGCCGCCTGAGGGTATACCCTACGGACAATGAGTTTTATGATTTTCAAAAAATCAGCTTCGAGACCGAGCTGTACAATGCCATCTATGAGCGGGTATATGATACCAAAATAAGCCTGACCATCACGGATGAGGAGGGCCAACAGCGCCGCTACAACTATACCCCCACTGCGGGCAATACCCGCTTTGATATCAGCAGCCTGCCCAAAGGGGTGTATCGCTATGCGGCCTCGGCCAATGTGCAGGGCAAGACCGAAACGGTAGGAGGGGAGTTTGTGGTCAAGTCGGTGCAGCTCGAATCTATCCAAACGACTGCCGACCACGCCTTGCTCCAACAACTCTCCGACAATAGCGGAGGGGCGTTTTTTGCCCCGCAAGCCTTTGAGCAATTAGCCCAAGCCCTCATCGAAAACCGCAAGCCGGACTTGCTCCACAGCAGTGCCTCCCAACAATCACTCATCCACTGGTATTGGCTCTTCGGGCTTTTCTTGGCGCTGTTGACGCTAGAGTGGGTGCTGCGCAAATACCAAGGGGGGTATTGATTGTTTTTGGATAGTTACCAAAGCCTGATTATGCTCGTTACGCACCTCCCAACGCTAACCACAAAATAGACGCAAAGAGGGATAGCCCAGCGTGTAGGCTATCCCCATCGAGGTTTGGCTTGGCCGCAGTTTTACACAAACCCTTCGCCGCGTTTGCGAGCGTCTTCTACAAACTCTCTGACGCGCTGCTCTTGGTCTTTTTTGCAGATGAGTAGGACATTATCAAACTCGGTTACGATGTAATCATCCAAGCCTTGGATGACCACTAGGCGGTCTTTGGGTGCTTTGACGAGCGTATTTTTGGTTTCATACAGTTGTATGGTTCCGGAGCTGACATTGCCGTGTTTGTCCTTGGGCAAGACTTCGTACACAGACTTCCAGGTACCTAAGTCGCGCCAGCCAAAGTCGCCGGTAATGACATAGACATTGTCGGCTTTTTCCATCACCCCATAATCAATCGAGATGCTCTTGCACTTGGTATAGGCCGTTTCGATGGCCTCGGCTTCCTGTGCTGTACCAAAGTGAGGCAGGGCTTCTACAAAGTTTTCGGCTATTTCGACCAGATGGGTTTCGAGGGCTTGTATGATGGCCGACACACGCCAGACAAAGATGCCGGCGTTCCAGACAAAGTCGCCACTTTCTAGGAATTTTTCGGCCAGCTCTTGCGGGGGCTTTTCGGTAAATGTTTTGACTTTGCAAATCTCATCATCCCCCTCAACAAACTGAATATAGCCAAAGCCCGTGTCGGGGCGGCTGGGTTTTACGCCCAAAGTCAGCAAAACAGGGTGTAGGGCAGCCTGTGTGAGGGCTTGCTGTAAGATATGGTGAAACCGCGCCTCTTCCAAGATGATTTGGTCTACTGGCGTAACAACTATCAGTGCATCGGGGTCTTGTTGGCGTATTTTGTAGGAGGCATAGGCGATACAGGGCGCGGTATTGCGCTTGAATGGCTCTGTAAGCACTTGGCTTTCAGACAAAAAAGGCAATTGCGCCAAGATACGTTCTTTGTATGCCAGACTCGTTACGACCAAGATATTGCTATCGGGGCAAATACTTCGGAAGCGCTCAGCAGTAGCCTGTAATAATGATTGCCCACTGTCCAAAAAATCGTGAAATTGTTTGGGGTGTTCTTGCCGGCTATATGGCCATAGGCGCGTACCCGTACCACCGGCCATAATCACTACATAGTAGTTGGCATTTGTCATAAGGAAAGAGGTTGGATTGAATGCTTGGTAGTGCAATTTTAGAAAATTTTGCCGTATTTTTACCATCCCATCGCAAAAAACAAGGCCATAAGTGGGGCACATCTCAGGTGTGCTTTTTTTCTTACATCCTTTTTTTGTGAACAGGGTTTTTTGCGTAACTTCATATTCTCAATTCCCAATAATAGCAGGCTCCGAAGGTTGTAGAATGTAATGAACTTTAGTATATTTAGCCTATGGTTGCCCAACTCTCACCAATTTAGCGAAGAACAAAGATGATGTTGACCGACAGTGTAAACCTGAAAAAAGTACTAAAAGAGGTTTTTGGCTACAGCCAATTCCGAGGAGAGCAAGAAAGAATTATTCAAAGCATTCTTGCTGGTAAGAATACCTTTGTGATTATGCCCACTGGTGCGGGCAAGTCGATGTGTTATCAGTTGCCGGCGATTGTATCTGAAGGGGTGGCCATCGTTATTTCGCCACTGATAGCGTTGATGAAAAACCAAGTTGACCAGCTCAACAGTGTTGGGGTTCAGGCTCAATTTCTCAACTCTACGCTGAGCAAGGCTGAGATTACCAAGGTGAAGAAAGATGTCTTGGCTGGCACTACCAAGCTGCTTTATGTAGCGCCCGAATCGCTGACCAAAGAAACCAATCTGACCTTCTTGCAGCAGGCTCAAATCTCTTTTATTGCTATCGATGAGGCGCACTGTATCTCAGAATGGGGGCACGATTTCCGCCCCGAATACCGCAAAATCCGCAATATTATTGACACTATCGGGGACTTACCCATCATTGCCCTTACGGCTACAGCCACGCCCAAAGTACAACAAGATATTTTGCGCAACCTACGGATGGAGGAGGCGACGATTGTCCAGACTTCCTTCAACCGCTCCAACCTATACTATGAAGTACGCCCCAAGACCGCTGCCAAAAAGGAGCTGATTAAATACCTCAAGTCGCAAAAGGGCAAATCGGGCATTATCTACTGCCTCAGCCGTAAAAAAGTAGAAGAGATTGCGGAGTTCTTGCGTGTCAACGATATTCGGGCATTGCCCTACCACGCCGGCTTGGAGTCTCAGGTGCGGATGCAAAACCAAGATGCCTTCCTCAATGAGGATGCCGATGTGATTGTGGCGACTATCGCCTTTGGGATGGGTATCGATAAGCCCGATGTACGCTTTGTCATCCACTATGACGCGCCCAAGTCGATTGAAGGGTATTACCAAGAAACGGGGCGCGCTGGGCGCGATGGCCTAGAGGCCGACTGTATTATGTTTTATAACCCGGCGGATATCCAAAAACTAGAAAAATTCAACAAAGACAAACCCGTTACGGAGCGTGATAATGCCCGCCACCTGCTCCAAGAGATGATGGCCTATGCTACTTCGGGTATCTGCCGCCGCCGTCAATTGCTTTATTATTTTGGGGAGAAAATGGAGAAGGATTGCGGCTATTGCAACAACTGTAAGAACCCCACAGAACGCTTTAAGGTAAAAGAAGAAATGGTGATGGCGCTCAAGGCCATCCAACAAACCAAACAAAAGTTTGCCGCCCAACACATCAGTGATGTGCTTACCGCTACGATGAACGACTACATCGAGAGCTACGGCCATGACCAACTTGAGGTCTATGGCCAAGGCCAAGAGCAGACACCGGAGTTTTGGCTCTCGCTCCTCAGGCAGGCGGTATTTTTTGACCTCATCGAAAAAGATGTGGACAATTACGGAGTGCTCAAGCTTTGCGCCAAGGGAGAGGCCTTTATCAATGATCCTTATACCTTGCAATTGTGCGAAGGCTACGACTATTCGAAGCTCACCGAAGAGGAGGCCGAAGAGGAAAAAGAAATCGGCAGTGCCAACCAAAGCACCAAAGCCTATGACCCAGTGTTGTATGATTTGCTCAAGGCGCAGCGCAAACGTGTAGCCAAAAGCAAAAACTTGCCCCCATATGTCATTTTCCAAGACCCTTCGCTCGAAGAAATGGCAACTACATACCCAACTACTGCCGAAGAGCTGGCGCAAATCAACGGCGTAGGGATGGGAAAAGTCCAGAAGTTTGGCAAGTCTTTCTTAGAACTGATTAGCAAATATGTAGAAGAACACGACATCGAGACCGCCTCGGAGGTGGTTATCAAATCGACGGTCAATAAGTCTAAAATCAAAATCTTTATCATCCAACAGATTGACCGTCGCATAGATCTCGAAGAAATTGCTGAAGCAAGGGGCCTCTCCTTTGATGCACTCCTAAGCGAAATCGAGCATATTTGCTACTCCGGCACGAAGCTGAATTTGGACTATTATATCGACCAAGTCATAGAACAGGACCGCCAAGACGAAATATTTGAGTATTTCCTCAGCTCCGAGACAGACCATATCCCTACGGCCATTGCCACATTAGGGGAAGATGAGTTTAGTGAGGAAGAGCTGCGATTGATGCGCATCAAGTTCTTGTCAGAACTAGCAAACTAATGCACGAGTTACGATTTGGGATTTACGATTTGCGAATCCCAACTCGTCAATTTATACTTTCACCCCAATCACCAATACATCATCAGTTTGTTCTTGGCTGCCTTTCCATTGTTCGAAAGTCTGTTTGAGGGCGGCTTGTTGTTCTGGTATGGGTAATTGGCTGATAGACAAGAGCAGGTTGCGGAAGTTGCTTTTGAGAAACTTACGGTTTTCGGCGCCTCCAAACTGATCCTGAAACCCATCCGTAACGATATAGTATGTATCTTCGGGCAGGAGCTGTAGAGTGTGCTCCTCAAACTGCTTTTGGCCATACTGTGTACCTCCTATGGGGTAGGGAGAGCCTTTGATACTGCTGATTTCTTGATTTCTTACGATGTAGAGCGGATTTTTGGCACCAGCAAATTGTAAGGTTTGTTGATTAAAATCAAATACCATTACGGCCATATCCATCCCATCGTGGTTGGTTTTATCTTCTTGTTGGTGTAGATATTCGACTACTTTTTGGTCAAGCGTTGCCAAAATTTTGGCAGGAGCTGTAATTCCTTGGTTTCGGACGATGTCGTTGAGCAGCCCGTGAGCCATCACCACCATAAACGCCCCCGGCACACCGTGGCCAGTACAATCGATGGCTGCAATCACAACGCGCCAATGTTCACACGTTTCATTAGGTGCTACTTCACTGATCCAATAAAAATCTCCTGATACGATGTCCTTGGGTTGATAATAAATAAAGGCGTTGTCAGAGTAGTTTTGAATATACTTGACCGGCGGCAGGATAGCCCGTTGGATGCGCTCGGCGTAGCGGATGCTATCCAAAATATGCTTGTTTTGCGATTCTATTTTGGCGTATGCCTGTCGGATTTCAACAGTCTTCAGCCGCTCAATTTCTGCGTCTTGTTTGGCCTGTTCTACTTGAAATACAGCCCTCAGATTGTCCATTTGCAGGCGCTGCTCTTCTTTCATAAAAGCCGTTTTGACCTCCATATACTGCTCATAGGCTTCTAGTGCTTGTGCAAGGCGGCCTTGTGCTTTGTAGAGTTGCGCTAGGAGTTGATGCGCTCGTTGGATTTTGGCTTTTATTTTTACCTTATCGGCTAGGGTGAGGCTTTCTGAGAGGTAACTCTCTGCTGTTTCGTATTTCCCCAATACGGTATACAGTTCTCCTAAGTTGAGTAAGGAAGTGATGACCCCTTGTTGATTTTGGTAATGCCTGCGGATAGCCAGCCCCAGTTGCAAAAACTCTTCTGCGCGATGGTAATCCTGAAGTTGTTGGTAGGCCACGCCCAATTCATTAAAGGCGCGGGCTTCAGAATTAGGCACTTGGTATTTTTTGGCAATTTCAAGGGCTTCCCAAAGGCTGTTTAGCGCCTCCTCGGTATGCTCTCTAATTGGAACAATGCGATTCCCTTGCCAATGAGGGACGAAGCTTGCCCTACACCATCATCTACGGCTTTGGCAGCATCAAAGGCTTGTTGGAGGTATTTTTTGGCTTCGCGGTAGTTTTGTAATTCAAGGTAAAAATCGCCTAAGAGGTAGAAGCCCCAAGCTTGCCAGCGTTCGCGATTGGACCCAAAATTTAGGGAGGTGGCTTTGACAATTAGCTGAAAGCCTCTGTTAAAGTCGCCGGCTGCACGGTAGATGCTGCCCATGACCCCTAGGGCGGAGGCCAAACCCTCGTTGTCTTGGAGGGCTTCAAAAATATCTACGGCTTGTTGTACAGTAGCTAGGGCTTGTTTGAGCTGGCCATATCTATAATATTCGGAGAAAGCAATATGTGTCAGGGCAAAGGCTTCCCCTCTAGGGTAGGGAATTTGTAGACTGATATCAAGCGCCTCACGGGCATATTTTTCCGATGCTTGAATATTGACACCACGTGCATTCCAAGACTGCTCTACGAGCGTATCCACCTTGGCTATCAGCTCACTAGTATTTTGATGGTGGGTAGAAGACGAAGTATTGGTGGTTACAGACATGTGTTGGGGGGGTGCGTCAGGGCATTGTCAAAAAAGCTCAAATATAAAGCCAAAACCCTTTTTGAGGCAGAATAGTTGCACTGAGCTCTAGGAATTGGCCTGCCCTAAAACATTTTCGGTAAACTATCGGGGCTTAGGCAAATATGGTATAACTTAGCACCAAAAAAATTGGACGGAGATGGCAGTAGCGCTATTTTTCATTGTTTTTTATGGCTTGGTGGCTTATTGGTTGTTTATTCAGGGATATATGCTGTCTAAGCTACGCCAATGGCAACACCTAGCGCCACAACTGCCCTACCTGCCCAAGGTGTCTATCTTGATAGCTGTGCGCAACGAAGCTCACACCCTCAAGCGTTGTTTGGCGGCGTTGGCAGCCCTGACTTATCCTCAGAAACGCCTAGAAATTTGGATTGCCAATGATGCTTCTGAAGACGAAACAGCGCAATTGTTGAGAAGCGACCTGAGCCAAGCCCCTCATTTTCGGGTATTGACCTTGCCCCGACCTAGTGCCGGCGACAAGCTCAAAGGCAAAGCACGGGCCTTGGCTGCCCTAACGGCGGTTGCGCAAGGAGAGGTATGGTTGTTTACGGACGCTGATGTGGCCGTACCTCCTGATTGGGTACAACACATGGTTGCCCCCGTCTTACACGAACGCGCCGATATCGTTACGGGATTCACCCAGATTGACAGCAGCAGTGGCTGGCGTGTTGCTTGGCAACAGTGGGATTGGGCCAGAGCACAACTACAAATCGCTGCGGCTGCCGCCATGGGGATTCCACTCACTACAATGGGCAACAATATGGCGTTGGCCGCAGGGGCTTATCGGAAATATGGGGGATGGGAGACGCTTCCTTTTTCGGTAGCCGAAGACTGGGCCTTGTTTCGGGCTTGGGTCAATAAAGGAGCACGATTTAGGCACTTGATAGCGGATGATATTCAGGCGGTTACCCTACCAGAGCCAAGCTATAAAAATCTATTGGCACAACGCCGCCGTTGGGCTGTTGCTGCCCTTCATAGTCCGTGGTATGTGCGGCTATTGTTGGGAATGATTTTATTACAGCCCTTGGTGTGGTTGTGGCTGTTATGGCTGTATTGGCCGGCTGCCTTGGCGCTGGCGATGCTACAGTGGTTATATTGGCAACAGCTATTTGCCCGGCATACAAAGTTAGGCTTTGCCCCCTGGGGTGCCATCACCTACTGGCCTTACCAAGCTTTTTTGCCTTGGCGGTTGTTGTGGAGTCATTTGTGCCGCCGCCCAGTAGTTTGGAAAGGGCGCTATTACGCGCCTGGCACTACACCTTGAGTAGTTTGATATGTTCCCAGCCCTCAGGGGTATAGATACTCAGTAGGTAGACCCCTGAGCGCAAATCTCCGACAGGCTTTGTTGTTTGTGCTTCTTCCAATACCCACTCCCGTATCACCTGACCCTGCATATCTGTCAATTTGGCCTTTACGGGCTGTGTATAGGTTCTCCCTAAGTCTATAGTGATTTGTTCGCGCATAGGGTTGGGGTATACGCTGACCACCACAGGCATCCGCTCCATTGATACTGCCACGGCCTCCGTCTGTGTACTCTGACCGTCGAAGTCCGTTTGTTTGAGGCGATAATAATTGATACGCCCCGGCGCAAAGTGCTGTGTTTGTGCTTCATACCGCCGGATAGCCTGTGTGTTGCCGGCTCCCTCCTTGGTCAGTATGGTTTGCCATTGTTGCATATCGAGGCTGTGCTCGATGCTGAAATAAGCGTTGTTTTTTTCGGAGCTTGTTGTCCATTGTAGCTTGACGGCCTCATTGCCTTCGGCAAAAGCATAAAAATTGAGCAGTGTAATGGGCAATGGCTCGATATTGCAAGTGATGGTTCGGTTGGAGATTCCCGGTCCATTGATTTGCAACGCAATCGCATCACACCCCATACTGGCAATGGTGGTCGTATTGCAGTCTGTCCCGTTGTAATAGCTATTGGCCGAAACCGAAGTCCCTGTCCCTCCGTTATTGGGCAAGTTGAAAAAATGGCTCTGCCCACTAGTAGCGCAGCTTACAGTCCCTTGTAATGTCCACACCCCGGCAGCAGGCACACCAGGGCCACTAAAGCTGACATCATAGGCAACACTTACGGTGTAGTTGTATCCAAAAGCACAAGAACTGCTAGCGGGGTTTATCTGTGTGGGATTGAGCGATATATGGACTTTGTAATTGTTGCTTGACTCAACCTCTATCTCACATTGTGCCCACAGGGTGGTAACACGCAGCCACAAACCCAATAACAAAAGCACTGTTGTCGAGGCTTTGGTGATGTAATATTTCATGAGTTAGTTGTATACTGTTTTGTAATTAATACAGCTTACGCCCTCAAAGTCAGCATATAGTTGCGATTAGAGACCTTTTTTTCGACCAGCCTATTAAAATCACAGACGAGCGCTCGTGTAATAAAGAATGCTATTTCAGAATAATAATCTGTGTATTCAGTTTTTCGCAAGCTATTTCGCATAAATTTGTACTATAAAGGGTATATGCATTTTGTTTTTACTAAAGATTCAGTGTATGTGTATCAAGACTGGCAGGCTCTAAAGATTGACAGGATTGGGTTTTCAAGGATTTTGAGTGTCTACATTTCCAGTGCTCTCAAAGATGTCGGTGTAAGGTTTTAAAAACAGGCACTAGGTTTGCAATTCCCTTATCTGTGCTGCATCTTTGCCATAGAGGCAAGACACCTGAGAACAAGATTTTTACTATGTTTTTTTTGCAACAACAACACCCTGCGCTTTTTGCCGCCTTCGATGTGTACCCTTCGGCCAAAGGCTCTGCTACCCATATCTACCACAATGCCGAGGCGCTTTTTGCCTATGCTGGTGGGGGCTGGCTGGCAGTTTTGGGAGATGAGCGTTTGGCCGATTATCAGCGCGAATTCAATCCCCAGTCGGTAGAAATCACTCGGTTTTCGCAGCCTATAGACAATTACCTCCGTCGTGGGCAGGCGTATAGCGACGCGCTCCTACAGACCTTGGCCGAGCAAAAAGGCCTGCGATTGGCGCATTTTCGCGATATTTGGGGTGGCTTACCTATTTTGTTGCACAAAAGCCGCAGCCAAGCCCCTTACAAAACTGTCTTTGAGGTCAATGGGCTGCCTTCCATTGAATTGCCCTATCGCTACCCCCAGCTCCCCCAGAGCACCTTGGCCAAGCTGGGGCAAATGGAGCAATACTGCTTACAACAGGCTGATGCAGTGATAGTACCGTCAGAAGTTATTCGCCAAAACCTCTTACGAATGGGGCTAAGCGCACAGAAGGTCAGTGTCATCAGCAATGGTGCTGAAGTACCAGAAGATTTCCAGCGACTTGCGGCTATGCCGGAGCGCTATGCGATTTATTTTGGGGCTTTGCAGCCTTGGCAAGGAGTCGATACCTTGCTCAAAGCATTTCAATATTTAGAAGATATTCCTGACATAAAACTGGTGATTTGCGCTTCTTCAAAAGCCAAACAAACACGGCCCTATCAGAAACTTGTCCGCCGGCTGGGGCTTACAGAGCGCATAATCTGGCAATATCGCCTCAAAAAGCGCCCGCTGTATAATTGGGTACACTTTGCGGAGTTTTCCGTTGCGCCACTCAAAGACTGTAGCCGCAATCTGGCCCAAGGTTGTTGCCCGCTCAAGGTCTTAGAATCGATGGCTGTGGGCACACCAGTGATTGCTTCGGATATGCCAGCCGTGCGTGAGATTATCCCCTCGGCTTCCTTAGGGCAGTTGGTTCGCGCCGACCGGCCGGCTGTTTTGGCCCGAGCAATGCGTCTCTGGTTTGATCAACCCCCACACACAAGGCAGATGGGCGCGGCCACACGCCAACACATCCAAAAACACTACACCTGGGAGCAAAAAAAAGCAGAGCTTCAGGCCCTATACCGGCAACTTTTGGCCTAATAATTTGTGTTCTCGATACGAGCAAATCTCATATAAATTGCTAACTTTGTTTAGTACTTCTCTGGCGGGCACATTGGCCTAACTCTTGGCACAAACCAATGTTAAGAAGAGTACGCCAACACTCATAAAAACAAACCCTAAATCTTTAGTGCGCTAACTATGAAAATACTTGGTTATATAATGATGATTTTTGGTGGATTCATGTTGCTCGGAGCGCTCTCTTCGTTTTCCATCCCGGGCATGGTGGTGTCTTCACTGATATTGGGTAGCGGAAACTATCTCGCCCGTAAAGCCCAAACACCTGCCCTGCCAAGCACTGGACAAAATCAAGCCGCCCTCAATCCCACCTCAGAGTTCAAACTGACCGACCAACTGATTATCCGTTTGGCACATCGCAATGGCAATCAACTTAGCCCTGAATTTTTGGCCAAACAAACCTCTCTCTCTATTCAAGAAGCACGTGAGCGCCTCGACTTAATGAGCCAGCAAGGGTTGTGTCAGATTGATTTGGATAAGATTGATGCCAATGGAAACATTATCTATGTGTTTTTATAAATAGTGTATCGAAAATCAGCTACTTGAATCCTTAAAAGTCCGCCGCTTCAGACTACCCCCTTGGCCTTGAGCGCTAGGTATTCGTTGATGACCGCAGCCGTTAGCTGGTTAGGGTGGGATAATACCGTATAGATGCCATACTTGTTGAGTTCACGAACAATGAGGCGTTTTTCGTAAACAAATTGCTCAGCCACAGTTTGATTATATAGTTCTTCTAGCGACCGAGGGCGGCGGGTGATATAGCTGTTGATAGCGGTATTTTCAAACATTACCACAAGCAGAACCTGTGTTTTGGCTAGTTGTCGTAGAGCCGGCAGTGCGCGCTGTAGGGTATGTAAGCTTTCAAAATTGGTAAACAACACCAGCAAGCTACGTTGTTTGATAAGTTGGCGTACTTGAATAAAAAGCCGTTGATAGTCCGATTCCTCAAAGCCGGTTTCTTGTTTGTACAGTGTTTCGAGGAACTTCTGCATTTGCCTCCGTCCCCGCGTGGCAGGTACAATCTCGTCTATCTGATGCCTGAAAGTCAGCAAGCCGGGCTGGTCATATTGCATCACTGCGATATTGGCCAACACCAAGGCTGAGTTGATAGCATAGTCGAGCAAGGTCATCCCATTGAAGGGTTGCCGCATATTGCGGCCTTTGTCGATGAGGCAGTATATTTGCTGAGATTTTTCGTCTTGATAATGATTGACCATCAGCTGGTTGCGCCTAGCAGTAGCCTTCCAGTTGATAGAGCGAATATCATCTCCCTGGACATAGTCTTTGATTTGCTCAAACTCACGGTTTTGGCCTATGCGCCGTATTTTTTTGATGCCTGCTTCGCTCAGCTTATTCGAAATAGCAAGCAACTCGTATTTGTGTACTTGAGCAAAAGAAGGGTATACGGCTACTTCGTCAGGCTGTACAAAACAGTAATGACGCGAAATCAGCCCTAGGCCTATACTGACATTGAGGTGTAAATTCCCGAATTGATAAAGACCGCGCTCGGTAGGGCGCAGAGTATAGCTGAGAGTGGTGGATTGTTGGGAGGCCAGCTGGTGGTGATAGAGCGCGAAATCTCTGCGCTGAAACTGTATTGGCAGCTCATCGATTACCTTTAGGGAAATGTGTACGGGGTATTGGTTGGCTATTTCAAGCCCGACAGGGTTGTCATCTCCGTTGGAGAGGCGGCGCGCCACCGTACGAGAGGCTTGTACTCCCTGCTTAGTTTGCCACAGCAACAAGGCCTCTATCAGTAGATAGATGCTCAAAAACAACATCAGGATGTTGGCCGGCAATAATAATAGGGGCCAAAAAAAGGCCAACACAAACAAGAAAGCAGAAAAGAGCAGCACCATAAAAAAGCGCCGCTCTAGAGATAACTGCCAGTATGATGGCTTTTTAGTGTATGGGGTAGTTATAGGCACTAATCAAAGTTTTTGGTCATACGATCTAGGCGTTTTACGTCCAAGATAGCAATTTTTTTGCCTTGTAAATCTACCAAGCCTTCTTTTTTGAAATCTGATAAGGCACGGATTAGTGTTTCGGTTGCGGTACCTACAAGGTTGGCGAGGTCTTCGCGCGAAAGTAGGATATTGATAAAGCCGGTATCGTCGGCCTCTTGGCCATAGTACTGCTTGAGCATCAGGAGGGTTTCGGCTAGCCGCTCTTTTACAGTTTTTTGAGCCATCTTGGTGAGCTTCTCTTCAGCAAAACGGAGGTCGTGGCTTAGCAAGTTCATCACTTGACCGGTCAAGTTGGTGCTTTCTTGCAACACACTCATAAAGACCTGTTTGGGGATAAAACATACACGGGTATCGACCAAAGGAATAGCCGAGACTTCATATGCTTCGCCAGAAATCAAGGAGCGATAGCCCAATACATCGCCTTCAGATGCGAGACGGAAGATATGGTCTTTGCCAGACTCGGTGGTTTTGAATACCTTGACTTTGCCTTGATAAATCGCATACAGCCCTTGTGGATACTGATTTTCTTGAAAAATTAGCTCTCCTTTGCTGAATACTTGGCATCCTTTTTTGGTGGATATTTCCGATAAATTATGGCTTTCAAGGTCTGCGAAAATACCTTTATGCCGTACACGGCAGGTCTCGCAGGGGAATGATTTAACGGTATTACTCATAATTGCGGACAGACAGGAGGGGTGTTAGGGGAGGGGAAGTTACATACATACATACGCCCTTGACAGAGAGGAAAGGCTAGGAGAACCAAGGAGTGGTTTTTGGAAACGAAACTCCTGAGGGATTACAGGTAGCGACAGGTATTTTGAACTTGGTAAAAGCAGTAAATACAGATTAAAAGTGCACATTTTTTACAAATTGTGCAAGTTTAAGGCTGTTATTTTTACAAGTCTAATCTGTGATACAAGCCCTCCCCCGATATTTCCATATCCAATCAAAATTAGTTGGGGAAGTGGATGTATTGAAGCCTAGGCACAACGGGTTGATACTCTGGTGTATTGGCTAGGGTTGTAAGAGAGACAAAAAGGCAGGTGTGAACAAATGTTCGAGCATTTTGATTTGTTCTTGCAACTTACCACGCTGTGCCTCTGTATTGATGTAGCGGATACCCTTGGCCGCACAGTAGACCGAAAGCGAGCCATCATCTGTTACTCGGCTGTTGTCTTGTAGTACGACACTTACTTTGACTTGCTTAAAAAAATCAAAAAAAGCACGCTCAATTACATAATAAAACTCTCCTGTACCCATCAGGGGGTTGATATAGGCTTCCTCGGCCTCTTGAGCCAAATTACCGTTTGGCGCATAGCTACGAACATTAAAGGAAGGGACATTGACGTTGTTGTGGGCTGCAACAATCAGCTCCGGCTGGCCAACTAACGATAACATTTCTTGCGCAAACTTACGCACGGCTTCGTGGGCTTCCGGATGATACGCTGCGCTATAGCGGCTCAGTGTTTGGCGGATACCTTGGTCTGTAAAAATACGGTTAGGATCTAGGCCATACACTGCCCCTTTGAGCCTGAACTTGAGGATACGCTCCCCGCTATGTTGTAGCTCCACCAAGCGGCCTCCAAAACGGTCTATCACATTTTTGGCCGCTT
This sequence comes from Eisenibacter elegans DSM 3317, assembly GCF_000430505.1. Lineage (NCBI taxonomy): Bacteria > Pseudomonadati > Bacteroidota > Cytophagia > Cytophagales > Microscillaceae > Eisenibacter > Eisenibacter elegans. Next base: position 127,889 of record NZ_KE387152.1, read on the forward strand.
CTACAGAGGTATTTTCATCGTCGTGCATATTAAAAAAAACCATTTTGTGCGCATTCCCCCGCTCATAAGTACAAAGGTATACTGTCGTCTCTCCTACCTGTACGGCAGTGCGTGTAGTACGGAGGCTGTCAGGTTGGGCAAAGGCCAGCCCCAAGGCCGCCCCCCAACAGATTAAAAAACAACCTAACATACGATAACCCGCCTGAAGGCGTTTGGTAATAGAAATAGTCTTAGCGCTTGATAGTTGATACATAAGAAAAACGTCTTTTGGCAAACAACGATTGTTTAATCTCGAAAGATATACTAACTTGCCTGTATTCACAATATAGATGCGTATGAAAAAAAACTACTCCCCCCTTTTCTTCTTTTGGTGGTGTTATTGGCTGTGTTGCACGTCGGGGGTGTGGGCACAAACTGCTCCTACAGACCAGCTCAGCAGTATTTTCTGGGAGATTTCGGGCAAACAGCTCAAAAAACCCTCTTATCTCTTTGGTACACATCACCTATACGAGTATGACTTTATCGAACAGAACCCCGAAATCACCCGCCGACTCAAGCAGGTGGAAGTGGTGGTAGGTGAGATTATTGTGGATAGCGCCGATGTGATGACGATGCTCAAAATGGCCAAATCAATGATGCTCAGTGAAGGTTCGTTGGGCAAATTGCTTAGCCCTGAGGATTTTCAGGCTACCAACGAATGCCTTCAAAACACACTGGGCCTGAGCTTGGACAATCCGCTGATACAAAAATTCAAGCCTATTGTCTTACATCAACTCATCAGTGTGGCCAAATATCTCAAAACAGAAGGCAAAGAACCAGCCCTTCAAGAGCTGCCGATGGAAGGACTGAGCAACCGGGGTTCTATGGATGCATATTTCCAAAAGCAGGGTAAAGTCTGGGGCAAAGAGCTGCGTGGTTTGGAAAGCATAGACGCTCAGGTGGGCATCTTGTATGATTCTTATCCCATAGACCGACAGATAGAAATGTTGTTGGATATGGTATATGACCGCGACAGCAGCTCCACCTTCGAAGTACTCCGCCTCAATCAACTCTATCGCCAACAAAATCTTGATGCCCTTCACGAGCTGATGGTACAACAATCTACAGATGGCGAGCTCGAACGACTGCTCTACGAGCGAAATCGCAACTGGATTCCCCAACTCGACCACTGGCTGGCTACTGAAAAACGCCGACTCTTTATCGCTGTCGGAGCCGGACATTTGCCCGGAGACCAGGGTGTAATAGCGCTCTTGCGTGCCAAAGGCTATACCCTTACCCCGGTCAGCATTGCGGTATATACCGGCAAAGAATGACAACATACCAACATAGGCGCTCTATAGTGACTGTTTTTTCACCCAAAAACCTTACCTTTAGGCGCTCAATTAGAGCCAAAATCTCTAATAGGACTGTCCGAAAAGGCTGAGTACACCCCAAATCAACACAATGTGTATCCTGATATAAGTATATCAAATATTTGGTTTTCAGGAGTTTAGCTAAATTGCTGACTGATTTGGGGCACATAAGCTTTTGCTCCTTCGGACATCCACGTTTCTTGCCCACTCACTCACTGACAGTCTTTATCTTATTTGTATGGAACTGAGTTCATTCATCCGTGATGTGCCTGATTTTCCCAAGCAAGGCATTGTATTCAAAGACATTACTACCCTCCTCCAAGAGCCTGCGGCTCTCAAACAGGCCGGAGAAGCGCTGCTGGCAATGACCCAAGGGCTTCAGATAGATAAAGTAGCCGGCATTGAGTCGCGGGGTTTTTTATTTGGGATGTTCTTGGCCGAGCGCTTAGGGGTGGGTTTTGTACCCATCCGAAAGCCCGGAAAGTTACCTTCCAAAACCTTTAGCGAAAGCTATGCGCTGGAGTATGGCAACGATACTATCGAGATGCACCAAGATGCCATCAAACCCGGAGAAAAAATCTTACTACACGATGACCTCCTAGCTACCGGAGGGACTGCCGCCGCCGCCGCCAGACTTATCGAGCGTGCCGGAGGAGAGTTGGTGCAGGCTTCTTTCTTGATAGAGCTGAGCTTCTTGCCCGGTAGGGCTGCCCTACAATCATATGATGTGCGTTCACTGATTCAATACGACAGCGAATAGCACCAAAGGCGCGCATAATGTAGCATTGTGCCTCATTGTAAGAAACCAAAAATCGTTATATTTGCACAAATGAATAGAACAAGAATAGAAAAGTTTTTATACACGATCTTATTAATCCTGATACTTTACAGCGCAAAGGCACAGGACATTAACCCCGACACATTGACATTTGTATAACTAAACAGGTCAAAATTGTCATTTATACTTGACGATACATATTTTATTGGAGGAGTTAATTCATCGGGGATTTATTACAGCAATAATTTTAGAAATCTATCTTACAAACCGGGGTTTTCGTTAGGTGTGGAACAATATTTCCCATTGAAAGGCAAAGTGTTTTTAAGCTCAGGTTTCAATATCAGTCAAAGAAACTTTTCTTTCTTGAAGGAAGAACCAAACATAGAGGTAAACAACTTGTATCTTGACTTACCCCTAACTGCTGCGTTTGAATTGCCTAATTACACCTTTCTGGATTCTAATCAATCTTATTTAGACAGAGTTGGCTCTATGGCAAAACATTGGAACGATAGCCTATTTACTATTTATCGTGATAATCCTTTCGATTTTAGAAAGCTTGAAACCAAAATATCAGAGGGCTTACAAAATGCCTCGAATATCTTATTACGTTATTATGCAAACCAATTACTTAATGCCAAAAGTTGTGAACAAATTAAAGATGAACTGAATAAAATAATACGTCTAAATAATCGTGTTGAATATTTAGTTAAAAATCCGGAATTGGACAATGTACAGCAATTAAATAAGGTTTTAAGACGTGAAAGAGTACCCAACAGAATAGGAATATTATTGGAATTGTGAAAAAATATTTATTTATAAGCGTTTTATTTTTTGTGCCATTTATATCATCAGCCCAAGATGTTGAAGGTTTAGACAATCGCATTCTTTATACAAAGTATTATGTAGCTGATTTTTTTTAATGACTCTACCAAGTGGGCTTGGGAGCTTGATGTAGTATATAGAAGGCAAAGTGAACTTGGAGAAAGCAATTTTTGGGAACATCCTTTAAGATACAGTGTAAGACCTTGGATTGCATATCAATTCACAAAGATGACACGAGTAAGTTTAAACCCTATTGGCATTTTTCATTCAGCACCGAGATTTCCATTAGAAAGCGACTTGGACAGACCGTTTGAAAGAGAGTTAAGAACTACTTTACAAATTAATAACTATGCCTATTACGGCAGATTTAATTTTACCCATCGTCTAAGATTTGAATCAAGATGGCGAGGTATAGACAATCCTGATGGTGTAAGACATAATTTTAGATTTAGGTATCGAATTAGACTTAGAACGCCTCTTAACACTGATTATTTTTATAAGAACAACACCTTGTATATTTCAAACTATCACGAAGTTCACGTTGAGTTTGGTAGAGATTATGGCACAAATTATTTTTCACAGACAAGAAATTTTGTTGGCTTGGGTTACCGTTTTTGGGATTGGACAAGAGTTGAATTAGGTTATTTATATCAAATTAACACAAGAGCTAATAATTCTCAAATAGACATAAGTCAAGGACTAATGTTTTACTTATTTTTAGATATCCTCAGTAGAAATCAGAGGAAATATAAATACTCGTTTTAATGAAGCCAATAGGAGAACAACTAAGGCACAACATCACCTATACGCAAGCAGGGGTTTGGTACTTCTTAGGACAGAAAGGTAGTAAATTTAAAGTTCATTTCTTCGTAGGAAGTTCAGTGGTAAAAATCCTTGCCTGCGTATAGCTGAGAAACACAGCCCCATCTGTGGTCGTGTCTCCACAGCCATTACCTTGCGGCACATTCCGCTGTAGCATTTAAACCATAGAGCGCAAAGGTTTTTGGAGTTAAGTAGTTGTTATACCAATCAAAATTGGTATAGGCAATGTGTCTGTTGAAAATCCTTGAGAATCAAGAAAATCAAATCTTGTGCATCTCGGCCTATTTTGAATAGGCTCACGCCACCGGACATTTCTCAAATCCCACAGCTAAAACTGTGGGCTAAGTCTCATTTGGAGGTAAAATGAGACATCAGCTTATCTCGAAGCCAGAGCTCCGGGCTACTTTTCCAAAAATGTCCGGTGGTGTATGATATGCTTGTCCTATTCCTACTTTCATTGCTCGTAAATATGCGTAAAAACCCCTACCTTTGCCAGCAAAAAAGATTAAGGCAATGAAACACCTTTTGGGCATCAAACCATTGAGCGTCGCCGATATAGAATTGATTTTTCAGACCGCCGATGAGTTTAAAGAAGTCATCAACCGACCCATCAAAAAAGTCCCCTCTTTACGTGACATCACCATTGCCAATGTATTTTTTGAGAATTCTACCCGTACCCGGATTTCATTTGAGCTAGCCGAAAAGCGCCTTTCTGCCGATGTGGTCAATTTTTCGGCCTCTTCCAGCTCTGTCAAAAAAGGGGAAACCCTGCTAGATACGGTGCAGAATATCTTGGCGATGAAAGTCGATATGGTGGTAATGCGGCATTCCAGCGTGGGAGCGCCGCATTTTTTGGCCAAACACGTGCCGGCCAATATCATCAATGCGGGCGATGGGACGCACGAGCACCCTACCCAAGCCCTGCTTGATGCCTATTCGGTGCGTGAGCGCCTCGGAGAGGTGGGCGGCAAGCGCATCGCCATTATCGGAGATATTATGCACTCACGGGTGGCCTTGTCCAATATTTTTGCTTTCCAAAAACTAGGGGCAGAGTTGATGGTCTGTGGTCCCACAACACTGATTCCTAAATATATTGGGTCGTTGGGAGTACGGGTTGAAACCGACGTACGCAAGGCCCTCGCTTGGTGTGATGTGGCCAATGTATTGCGTATACAACTGGAGCGCCAGCAAATCAAGTATTTCCCATCGTTGCGCGAGTATCGTCTTTACTATGGGATTACCAAAAAAATGCTAGAACAGCTTGATAAAGAGATTGTTGTGATGCACCCCGGGCCTATCAACCGAGGCGTAGAGCTGAGCAGTGATGCAGCAGACTCTTCGCAAGCCATTATTCTTGACCAAGTAGAAAACGGCGTGGCTGTGCGTATGGCAGTGCTCTATTTGTTGGCCGGCGGGCGCAGTGGTATTTAGAACTTGTTTAAAATTATCTTCATCGACACCAAAACGCTGCTTTTTGGCTATTATGTCGTTAAAAATGCTCGCCATAGCCCTCCCACGATTTTAATCGTGGGCTAAGCATAGTGCCTGCGTTTTTTACCTAGTACCAGCACAAAAACAGCTGCTTTGCGTACCGCGCTGAAAATTTAAATAAGCCCTTAGCCCCTAAAATATCCTGTATCAGGGGTTTAACAAACTTTAACAGCCCTGACCATAAAGCCAACTGGCTGATAATCAGGGTTGTTTTTATTAATAAATGCATCAATATTGCAAAAGTAAATTGGTTTTGAATAAAAAAAGCCTGAGTTTAGCAAGGCTAAGCCTAAGACCACGTATTTTTGCGCCCGTGAAAATGAATCAATCTCATCCCGTGTCTCTACCTGTGTTGCTTTTGAAAGCCTTCAGCACCTTGTTTGGTTTGTCTTATCGCCTTGGCGTATGGCTCTGTGGTGTATTATGCCTGCTTTCTGTGTCGTTATATGCCCAAGACGATAGCCTGAAGCAAGTCAAAGACCCTAAGTGGTTGGAGCGCGACAGCCTCTCTACCGACAGCCTACAGAAGGTAACCATCAATACGGCAGCACGGCGTGCTGCGGATACAACACGCCCCGCACGCGAGGAGAGCGACATCGAAACAACAATAGACTATACGGCCAAAGATTCTATCATCACCAATATGTTTGATGAGGTGGTCTATCTCTATGGCAATGCTGTAGTGGTGTATGGCGATATGAAGATAGAGGCCAATGTGATCGAAATAGACTGGCGCAACGATTTGGTCAAAGCGCGGGGAACGCCCGATTCTACAGGCAAGATGAGAGGCACGCCCGTCTTCACCCAGCAGGGCGATGTGTTTGAGTCGCAGGAGATGACCTATAACTTCAAAACCAAAAAAGGACTTATCAACGGGGTCGTTACCCAACAAGGGGAGGGCTATATCTATGGAGCTAAGGTGAAGAAAAGCCCCGAAAACGAGATGTACCTTTCCAGTGCTACCTATACGACCTGCAATCTCAGTACACCTCACTTTCACATCCAATCGCGCAAAATCAAGATGGTTCCCGACAAGGCCGTCATAGCAGGACCTTTCAACCTCTTTATCAACCAAAAGCCTACACCTTTGGGCTTTTTATTTGGGATATTTCCCTTCTCCGAAACCCGCCGCTCGGGCATTATTGTGCCGGTGTATGGCGAAGATGCCGCACGGGGCTTCTTCTTGCGCCAAGGGGGGTACTATTGGTCTGTCAATGACAACATCGCGGCTGAGTTTTTGGGCGAACTGTACACCAACGGTAGTTGGGGGGTAGACTTTGGCACGACTTACCGCAAGCGTTATTACTATGACGGCGGAGCGCGTGTACGCTACAACAAACGCCTACAACAAGAGACAGACCTCTCTCAAACCGAAATCCAAGACTTTTGGGTAGAATGGCGACACTCGCCCACACCACGTGGCAATGGGGCTTTCAATGCCAATGTCAACTTTGGTACGACTTCGTTCAATGCCAATAACTCCTTCAATCCAATGGACTATGTGTCAAACAACTTCCAGTCCAGTGTGTCGTATCGTTATGCTTTTGGAAGTGTGGCCAATTTGAGCTTGGCTGCCCGTACGAGCCAAAACACCCAGTCGGGGGAGACCAACGTGATTTTGCCCAACTTTAACTTTGCGGTCAATCGTTTTTTCCCTTTCAAACCACGAGGCGCCTCCCCCAAAGGTTGGTTGCAAAACATCAACCTGAGCTATGGGGTAGATGGGGTGTACCAAGTCAACAACACCTTTACGTCGCCGTATCCTTTTACGGTAGCCAACCCGCGTACACAGGCCGATGGTACTCCCTTCGACCCTAACCAACGTCCTGATTTTTTTGAAAACTTTGACCTCGTGCGGCAAAACGCCCAAGTAGGTGCGGTACACAACATCCCTATCTCTACGACCATCAAGTTTTTCAAATACCTACAGCTCAACCCCTCTTTCAACTACCAAGAATACTGGTATCCGTACCGCCTCGACTATACCTGGGTGTCTGAGCAAAACGCCGTCCGTGTGGACACCATCAATCAGTTTTCGCGCGCTTTTAACTATAACCTCAACGCCAACTTTACGACCCGTTTGTATGGAACCGTGCTCTTCCGCGACAAAAAGCGGCTGGAAGGCATCCGCCACACCCTAGTACCTACCATCGGCTTGTCGTATAGCCCTGATTTGTCGTCGCCTTCATTCGATTTTTATCAAAATGTACAAGTCGACAGTACAGGGCGCGTAGAAAATCTCTCACGTTATTTGGGCTTTATCAGGGGCTTTCCGGGAGGCTCAGAGGCGGCCAATATCAACTACTCGCTCAACAATATTTTTGAGATGAAAATACGCCCCAAAGGCGACAGCGCGGCCAAGGCTGAGAAAGTCCCACTTTTGGAAAATATTTCTATCTCTGGGGCTTATAACATACTGGCGGACTCCCTGAACTTCAGCAATATCAATATAGCAGCCCGTACGCGCCTGATTGGACTGCTGGATGTCAATGTCAATGCCAATGTAGACCCCTATATGTCGATAGGGGCTTCCAATACTGATGGTACGCTGCGCCCGGTACGTGTCAATCGATTGGCATTGTTGGAAAACGCCGGCCTAGGGTATATCAACAACGTCAGTATGGGGGTGAATACCAACCTCACTCCGACGGCTTTTAAGAAAAAAGAACAAGAAAAGCGCCAACAGCTACAAGAGGAGGCGCTCTCTGACCCACGTATGCGGCAAGTACTGGACGACCCTACGGCCTATGTCGACTTTGATATTCCTTGGACGCTCAACGTGTCGTTTACCTATAGTCTCAACCGCCTACCCTTCCAAGAAAAACAAGAAGTGATGACCTTCAACTTTGGCGGCAATCTGAGTCTGACTCCTACTTGGAAACTGGCCTTTAGCTCGGGCTATGATTTTGTACAGAAAGATTTGGCCTTCACGACCATCGACATCATCAAAGACCTGCATTGTTGGGAGATGCGCTTCAACTGGATACCGTTTGGCGTACGACAGTCTTACAATTTTGACATCTACATAAAAGCCTCTATCTTGCAAGACCTCAAGATTAGCCGCCGCCGCAGCTGGTACGATCGCCCGATTGGGCGCTAAGCCCGCAAGGCGATTCACTACTAAGCCCTTTTCGACACCTTATGCGCCCTTCATTGCCCACGATACTCACCAAACTCACCACAAGCCAACGCTGGATAGGCGGTGTAACGCTAATGTTGTTGTTGTTCGGAATGGTATGGTGGCTGTGGCTGCGCCCTAAGGCCTTGCGCGAAGTCTGGGACTTCATCCCTTCGGAGCCGGTGTGTGTGTTGGAGGTAAAGCCCTTTACCGAAGCCTACGACCAAGTACAACGGCAGCCTTTTTGGAAAGTCTTCCAGCAGATAGCGCCATTTCAAGAAATCGTATCGCAGGTCAATTATCTGCATCAGATGATTCAACAGGAAGAGGAGCTACACCACTTTTTTGCGGAGCAGCCCGTGTTTGCCTCTATCCACCTAGTCTCTAAAGAAGAGTTGGCAGCGCTGCTGATTAGCCCACTCAAAAACCCCAAACAACTAGAGAAGTTTATTTTCCCTTTCCGGATCAACCCAGAGTATAGCCTGACAGAGCGGTACTTTGAGCAGTTTACCATCCAAGAGATTCGCCACCAGCCAAGCAAGCAGGTTTTTTCATACATTATGTATGATGGGTACTTTATTGGGTCTTATGCCCCCTTGTTGATGGAAGATGTGCTGCGCAACTTGAGCCAAGGCAAACGCCAATACCGCTTCACCCGCAATGCAGACGTAGCCCAACAACTCCCTGCGCTCAAATCGGGCTATGTACACCTCTATCTCAATCCGCGTAAGCTGCCTGCGCTCTTGGGGCTGCATAGCAGGGGCGCGTTAGAGCCTTTTTTTAAGCCCTTGGCACAGTATGCCGAAGCGTCGTTGTTTAATTTCCAGGCCGAGCGCTATGCTTTCCAGCTTCAGGGGCGTAGCTTTTCGACCCAAGACAATGCCGAGTTTTTGCGCCTGCTCGACGGGCAAAGCCCGCAGCCCTTTCTGATGCGGGAAGTAGTTCCCAATCAGACTGCTGTCCTGTATCATTTTTCTTTTGAAGACAATGCCCTCTTTTTCCGGCAGCTTGTGCGCTATTGGCAACAACAAGACCCGGACTTTGGCTCCGCACAAGCCAAAACACAGGCCAGCTATCGGATGGATTTTTCGGCTTTTTATGAGTTGATAGCCAAGGAGTTGGGGATGGCAATCTTGCAGCCTTCCGGCCAAGCGGCTAAGACCAATGTGGCGATTTTGAGGGTAACCAAGGAGGCCAAAATGAAGGAATTGTTGGAGCGCTGGGCCAAAGAAGTGGCGCGAAATCAAGGTGCTTCGCTCGAAACAGCAACCTATCAAGGGCAAACCATCACCCGCCTAGATGTGCCCAATTTCCCGGCAATCCTCTTAGGCAACTTATTTGCAGACTTCCCTACGGTTTATTATACTATCTTCAAGGGCTATCTGTTGATGGCCGATAGTGAGCCCGGTATCCGACGCGCCATCACCGCTATCCAAGAACGGGATGTATGGCGCTACTCGGCGCGGCGCGATTTGTTCAAAGACCGAAATGCGACCTTCCGGTTTTTTGTGCAGACTTCCAAAATCTGGGAAATTATCTACCGGCAAGCCTCCCCTGCTTTTCAGGCCTTGATGACCCAATATGCCGGAGAGCTGCGCTTTATCGACTATCTCAGCCTCCAAACAGGGCGGGCTGGCGCGCACTACGATACCAAGGTTACGGTGCAGTTTCAGCAAAAAGCCCCCTCACGAGAGAGTAATAAATATTACAAAACACTTGCTAATCAGTATTTTACACGACCACTGCGCACAGCACCTTTCACACCGGAGCCTTATCCACAAAATATCCATAAGGTCTTGGTTCAGGATATGGGCAATGACCTCTACCTGCTCTCCGAAAAAGGAAACATCGTTTGGAAAAAAAACCTCGGTGGCGCCTTGGTTACCCCTTTGCAATCACTGGACTTGCTCAACAACAACCAACAGCAACTCTTCTACCTAACCCGCGATCGCATAGGGGCGCTAGACCTTCAGGGCAATGCCATTCCGGGCTTTCCTGTTTTCCCCCCTCAAAAAAGCAAACTCGAAACCTTGGCGGTATTCAAAGTACAGCCTAGCAACACTTGGCATTGGCTGGTCAGCAACGCAGAGGGTGCGCTGTATCTCTACAACGAAAATCGCCAACTACAAAAGGGCTGGAATCCCAAAACCCTCGATAGCCCGCTGGGGCCGGCAGCACGCTATGTTTACATCGATGATCAGAGCTACCTGCTAACTATACAAGAAAACGGGCGTGTCAGTATTTTTGACCTTCAGGGGCAGTACCTTCAGGGTTTTCCGCTCAAGCTCAGCGGCACAATCAGCAGCCCGCCCTGGGTACAGATAGGGGCAAATCTGGAGCAAAGCAACCTGACTTGCCTTACAGAAGGGGGGCAACTCATTACCATCAACTTCAAAGGAGAAGTACAACAAATCCGTAAACTCATACGCCTTTCGGACAATAGTTTCTTCAGCCTTATCCCTAATCAAGGGATGACAGACTTTGTTGTTGGTGCACAGGATGCCGCGCACCTGCGTCTCTACAACCCCTCAGGGGACTTGCTCTTTGAGCGTGATTTTGAAAAAGATGGCACCATGGACATACAGTTTTTCAGCTTTGATGATGGCCTCAGTTTCTTTGCCATCACCAACCGCGCCGAGGAACGCACCTACTTTCTGATGCCCGATGGCAGCCCCGCAGCGCCCCCGGTAGAGAGCACCCTGCCTATCGCCATTAGCTTCACACCGATAGACAACCACATGGTCATCCATAGGGTTTACAAAACCGATGTGGGCAGTTTGCAGCTCAATTAATCCCTTCTTCACGCCACTGGATATTTTTCAAATCTCATCTCGTTATACTCAACCAAAATTGGTTTGGAAAATGTGTATGCTGAGAATCCTTGAGAATCAAGAAAATCAAATCTTGTGAATCTTGGAATAAAACGGTGGGCTAAGTCTTATCCTACCCCCAACATGAGGCCTCAGCTTGTCTCGGAGCTGGAGCTCCGAGCTGTCTTTCCAAAAATGTCCGGTGATGTGTACCTTCTTTATTGCCGTTTATAGCTGATATCCAAGATAAGCTGCGCGATGTGTTCGGCTACTTCTTCGTCAGTATATGTTTGACTACGCGCCGAGACCTTGTCAGCTGGTGGTAAGCGATGCTCCCCACCATCCCCACACTGCCACCATTCGGGGCGGTGCTCCTTGCAAAAAAGGTCTACGGAGATTTTATGCGTATCGCTATTCTTGCGGGGGTGATACGTGAGCCGTACTTTCACAGAGCTGCTGATAGGGCGGTTGTTGGCTCCCGAAGTTTCGAGCATATAAAACTTGTGAATTTGCGGCTGTAGGGTGTCTACATCATCCCAAGTGATGTTTTTGAAGCGGGAGGTAGGCGTGATTTGCCCTTCGCGGCTCAGGACATAGTTTTGGGTAGTCAGGATACGGGTTACCTCTTTGAGAATTTTTCTGGATACTCCGTTGCTCTCCTTGTCTACAAATTCGAGATAAAAACTAATTTCTTTGACTTGCTTCTGATATCCATTAGCAAAATTGGATTGGCAGGCGGCCAGCGAGGCCAACAATACAAGGCCAATCATCCATCTGGTGAATTGTACCATGGCTTTTTCACTTTATTATGAAGGGTTTGTGAGAGAAACTAAAGGCTTATGCGACAACAGCCTTGACAAACAATAACAAAAACACCTGTATTATGATTGAAGCGACACACGGCATCTTCTTGTGTATCTTGAGGCTAATATTATGAAATTCAGGGCAAAAACACAATGCATAAGGAACTTAATTTTTGAATAGTTGAAGAAAGCCACTGTTTCAAAACCTATTGCCACCAAATTTTGTTTGCCTTATCATAAGCGAGCGCTTGCGTGCCAATTGGACTTGCGCTCAGATATTTTTAATTTTGCGTTTCAAAATCATTTTTCGTTTTCCAATCAGACTCAAATATGCTAAAAATAGAAAACCTGCACGCCGAGATTGAGGGTAAGGCCATCCTCAAAGGAATTAACCTCACTGTCAACCCGGGAGAAGTACACGCCATCATGGGCCCCAATGGCTCTGGGAAAAGCACCTTGGCTTCTGTATTGGCTGGGCGCGAAGAGTATGAAGTAACTCAGGGCAGTGTCAGCTACCTAGGAAAAGACTTGCTGGAGCTAGCGCCAGAAGAGCGCGCCGCCGAAGGCGTATTTTTGGCTTTTCAGTATCCGGTTGAAATCCCCGGAGTAACGACAGTCAACTTCCTCAAAACTGCGGTCAACCAAATTCGTAAGTATAAAGGCGAAGACCCTATCGACGCAGTCAACTTCCTCAAGAAGATGAAAGAAAAAATGGCCTTGGTCGAAATAGGTCAAGAGCTGCTCAGCCGCTCCCTGAATGAAGGCTTTTCGGGCGGAGAGAAAAAGCGTAATGAGATTTTTCAAATGGCCATGTTGGAGCCTACTCTTGCCATCTTGGATGAGACGGATTCAGGCCTCGATATTGATGCGCTGCGCATTGTGGCCGAAGGGGTCAACAAACTCAAAACACCGCAAAACGCTACCATCGTCGTAACACACTACCAACGCTTGCTCGACTATATCGTGCCCGATTTTGTACACGTGCTCTACCAAGGTCGCATTGTCAAGTCAGGTACTAAAGAGTTGGCACTAGAGCTGGAGGAGAAAGGCTACGACTGGATTAAGGAAGAAGTGGCCAATGCCTAAGCCTTATTAGCCCCAAACTGCGATGCACAAAGACCTCCGCAAAGTCAACGAAGCCATGTTGCGCAAAGCCGCCAATGCCCAGCCTATTCTGCTACCGGAGTGGGAGACGATTTTGGCCAAGCACCATGCTTTTTTGCGTACCCAAGGCGGAGGGTCTTGGCAAACGCTACGTGCCAACCTGTTTCGGATTGTTGGAATCTACACCGCTCCCAACACGCCGATTCACAGCACCTACGGAGCTCAGGCAGATGTATCGCAGCGCAGCCTTGCGCGGCTCTCGCTACAGTGGGTCAATTTTGCCTATGCCAATGCCGCCGGTATCTATGCCGAAGAGCAAAACTGGTACAAGGCCAGCCTACGCGGAACGCTGATGATTGACTCCTTGCTCAATTATGCTTCTTTTGAAGAGGCAAATTTGAAAAATGCTGATTTTTCACGCAGCAAAATGATGGGGTGTAATTTCAGCGGAGCTGATTTAGAAGATACCGACTTCGAAAACTGCGATTTGCGCGGGGCTAATTTTAGTGGGGCACGCATCGTTCGTGATAAAACTTCATTCAAAAACGCGATTTTGGATTTCCCCGAAGAGGATTTGTATCCTCCCACTCCTCGCCCTGATTAGTGCGTGGCTGGGGAAAGCCCAAAACCCTCAGTCTTCTCAAAACTATGATACAACAGAAAAACGATATAGCTGCCGCTTGGTTGAGCCAAATGCAGGGCTTTGTCCCCCCCAATACGCTGGGGCAAGCCCGCCGCCAAGAGGCGCAGCAACTGCTGCAAACCCTCGAAATACCCACACCCAAGCACGAAGAGTGGAAATACACCCCCCTCAATGCGCTCGGCAAGGTAGCGTTTCAATACACTATGCACCCCTCACCCAATGTATTGCCGCAGGCTACTGCCCTAGCACCCTTGCAGATTGCAGGGTTGGAGGCACATACACTGGTATTTGTCGATGGCTTTTTTCGGCCACAGCTCTCGGCGATTCAGGCGCTGCCCAAGGGGGTTGTGCTCACTGCCCTGAGCCAAGCCCAAGAGGCGCAGCAAGCTGCTTTTGCCACCGTTTGGGGGCAATTGGCGAATCCTGCACAAGATTGGTTTGCGGCTTTTAACTTGGCCTACGCTACCGACGGCTTGCTATTGCACCTCCCTGCCGGTAAAATCATCGAGCAGCCCATTCGCCTGCTACATCTCCAAACAACAACAGAACAGGCTAGCGCCGTACAGTTGCGCCACGTAATCATTGCTGAAGAAAACAGCCAATGTACTATCGTAGAGCAATACCACAGCCTTGGCAAACACGACACCTTCGTAGGCGTGGTGGCAGAGTTTGATGTAAAATCGCAGGCTGTTGTGCATCATCTCAAGCTTCAAAACGACCAAGCCCACAGCCATCAGGTAAGTACGACACAGGCGCGCCAAGCGGCCAACAGCCAATTTACCAATACGACGCTCACCCTCGACGGTGGTTTGGTGCGCAACCAACTCAATCTCACCCTCGAAGGTGCGCACTGTGAAGGCAATATGTTTGGCCTGTATATGCTCAAAGGACAGACCTTGGCCGATAACCACACCACTGTAGATCACCAACAGCCCAATACGCTGAGCAATGAGTTTTATAAAGGAGTGCTCGACGAACGCTCCAAAGGCGTATTTAACGGGAAGATTTTTGTGCGCCAAGCCGCTCAAAAAACCAATGCTTATCAGCAAAATCGTAATATCTTGCTTTCGGACAATGCGACCATCAATACCAAGCCCCAACTCGAAATATGGGCTGATGACGTAAAATGTTCTCACGGAGCCACTACCGGCAGCCTCGACGAAGATGCCCTCTTTTATATGCGGGCACGTGGGGTAGACAAGGCTGCGGCCAAAGCTTTACTGACTTTTGCTTTTGCCAATGAGGTCATCCAAAAAATCAATCAAAAAGCCATCCGCCAGTATTTGGCCGCCCTCGTGGCCGAAAGATTAGGCTTGGTAGCCGAAGATTTGTAGGCAATGATGGCCATACCATAAGTCCAAACCCTGTCAGCGGTGCAATTGCTGGCAGGGTTTTGTGTGTGTAGAGAAGCACTAGACTTGGCGATATTTTCAAAAACTTCAGAAACTTTGATTTGCAGCCCTGCGTTTCCAATACATAGTGTTTAGGCGATATATAGGGTATTATCGCACAATCGACCATCAAAACGCAAACAACAATGGCAGCATCACTGATAGAAGCTAAGGACAAATTTATTGATACTTGGGGAACATTGGGTAGCAACTGGGGTATCAACCGGACAATGGCGCAGATACATGCGCTTTTGTTGGTGTCAGCAGTTCCCCTAACCACAGAAGATGTAATGGAGCATCTGGGAATTTCGAGAGGCAATGCCAATATGAACCTCCGAGAGCTACTCGCTTGGGGTTTAATCCACAAAACCCTTGTGCAGGGGGAGCGTAAGGAATATTTTGTAGCTGAAAAAGATATGTGGGAAGTATCTCGCTGTATTTTGAGAGAGCGCAAGAAGCGAGAATTTGACCAAGCCCACAAAGTTATTGTTCAGCTTGCACAGTTCAAACCTACCAATCAAGAGCCTGAGAGCGAAGCCTTCAAAAACACCATGAGTGAGATGCTACAAATGGCCGAACTCGTAGAGCGAGTGCTCAGCAAATTGGCCATAGTAGAACGCTCTTGGATATTCAAAAAATTACTCAAGTTGTTTGTTTGACAGTCTTTCAGGCTGTTTGGCGATGGTAATTCACCAAGCCTTCAATAGGGCTCTGCAACACCTTGCTGAGTTTGATTCCCCTAGACTTACAAAGCTGCCCCAACAGCACCTGATGGTGTAGCGCTACCGAGCCGCTCAGCCCGAGGGGGTGCTGGGTATAGTCGGGTAGGGCGCAGATATATTTATCCAAAAACAGCCCAAAGCCCTGCCGCAAAAGGCCGGAGCAGTAGGGCTCACTGTCGTGAATTTGTAAGAAGGGAGCAAACCCTGCTAGGTAGCGGTTGGGAAAAGGTTTTTGATATACATTTTCGAGCAGGGTTTCGAGATTGATGTGATAGCGCTGCTGAAAATCGCGCTGCATAGGCCCTGGCATTTGCCCGTGCATATAATCGATAACGAGTTGTTTGCCAAAGAAGCCAGCACTCCCCTCATCGCCTAGCCAAAAGCCCAAGTTTGGCAAAGCAGCGTTGAGCTTGTTAGGAGCTTGGTAGAGCGCAGCATTAGACCCCGTACCCAAGATGCCCACCATCCCTGTTTGCGTGCCAAATAAGGCGCGTGCTGTACCCAGCAGGTCGTGATTTACTTCGCACGCCGAAGTTACGGGAAAAGCCCGAGACAGTGCAGCGGCTACCCGGGTCTGGTTGGCTTCACTAGAGCAGCCCGTACCATAGAAATACAGTTGTTCTATTGGCGCTATGCTCTCCAAAAGAGGCAGTAGCTGGGTGTTGAGCGTGTGGTAAATCTCATCCTCCGTCTGATAGTGGGGGCTGATGCCGTCGGTATGGAATAGCTGTGTGTTGCCGTTGGCCAGCACCAGACACCAGTCTGTTTTGGTGGCTCCGCTATCGGCGATAAGGGAATTAGACATAGTACTGAATCGGGTTGGTCGATAGCTGGGTTCGTACCACCGGCAAGCCGACGAACGCTGCTTGGAGCTTGTGTTGTAAGAGATCTGCTGTAAACTGTTCGCTTTCATAATGGCCTATATCGGCGATTAGGATGCGTTGGTCGGCATCAAAAAACTCGTGGTACTTGAAGTCTGCACTGACAAACACATCTGCGCCTTGTCGGATGGCTTGTGGAAGCAAAAAGCTCCCCGTACCGCCACACAGGGCAATGGTTTGAACAGTTTCTTGGAATAAGGCCGTATGGCGGATACAGCGGGCTTGCATCTTATTTTTGAGCAAGGCCAGAAAGTCGGCAATAGGCATAGGTTGGGGCAATTGGCCGATAGCACCGCTGCCAATCTCCTGGTTGTCGTTTTCGAGTTGGTGTAGATAATAGGCTACTTCTTCGTAGGGGTGTGCTTGGCGTAGCGCCTGCATCACAGCGCCTTTGAGGTGTGTGGGGAAGATGACTTCGAGCCTATCTTCTGCCACCTCTTCTAGTTGGCCTGCTTGGCCTATAAAGGGCTTGGCGTTGTCGTCGGGTTGGAAAGCGCCGATGCCACTCGTGCGGAAGCTACAGTTTTTGTAAGCGCCTATCTGCCCTGCTCCGGCTTGGCCTAGGGCTTGGAGTACGGCCTGTGTATGGCTGGTGGGGCAAAAAGTTGTCAGCTTGAGCAAGGTATTGGGGCGTGGGGCCAAGATGCGCACTTGTTGGAGCCCCAGCTGGGACGCAATATGGGTATTGACTCCGCCCTGAATATTGTCGAGATTGGTATGGATGGCAAAAATGGCGATATCCTCGCGGATGGCTTTGAGGATAGTACGCTCTACATAGTTTTTGCCATTGAGTTGTTTTAGTCCCTTGAACACAATCGGGTGATGCGCTACTACGAGGTTACAGCCATGGGCTTTTGCCTCTTCGAGGGTAGCCTCTGTAGCGTCGAGGGCAGTCAATACCCCCTTAACAGCAGTACCAGGCTGGCCTACTATCAGTCCGGCATTGTCATAAGATTCTTGGTACTGGGGCGAAGCCCAAGCAGAAAGCATTTGAACGATGGCACGAATAGTAGTACTCATTGGCAGGGGTTAGTTGGCTTCTTGTTGTAGTTTTTTGAGGCGCTCCTGCGCATCCTGAAGTTTTTCTTTTTTGGCTTGGAGCGTATCAGGCAGGGTTGGCGGGTCAAGGTCTTTGAGCACAAAACTGTCGATGCGCCGATTGACTGTTTCGGCATCTATATTTTTGCTGATTTCGCGGCTGAACTTTTGTCCGGGTTTTACTTGGTCAAATATTTCGGTGTGTTCGGCCACGGCCTTGTTATTGGCATCGAAGAACTGTACAATCACTTTTACTTCTTCAAAGGCGACATCTTCCCGGGTATTGACAAGGCTGAGCCTGACCTTGAAGCCTTCGAGGCTGTTGCTCAATATCTGCAAATCACTAACAAGAGCGCGCTCCAGTCGTTTGGTACGGCGCTCATTGAAAGTTTGAATTTGATTTTCTGTTTCTGTGATGAAGGTTTGGAGGCTATCAAGTTGCGCCTTGCGTTTTTCGGCAGCCTTAGCCTCTTTATCATCCTCTTCCTTATCTGGACTATTGTCCTCTATGTTGGCCGGTGTGTCATCGGTGGAGGGCAGAAAGATGTCATCAATACCGTCAGTATTGTTGAGACGAGCTTCGCGTTTGTCTGTGGCCCAAGGGTTTCACCACAGCCCCAACAACGCCACCACAGTAATAAAGGCCACTGCGAGGATAGACATCACATAGCGGGTGCGGAAGCTATACGACATCTTTTTGGTGATAATCTTGACCGGTGGGGCTGGTTTATCAGCAATGGCCTTGGTGGTATTGTATCGGATGGGGCGCTGTACGGCTTCCATCATCGACAGGGCGTTGATGTAGCGGTCAGCAGGGTTTTTGGCCGTGGCCTTGTCGATAATTTCCTGAAGATAGACCGATACATTGGGATTTTTCTCTACTACAGGAGGGAGGGGCTCCTCTTGAATGCGCCTGGCTATTTCTTCAGCACTCAGCTTGCTGGTATCATAGGGGGGGGTGCCGGTCAGCAGCTCATACAACAAAACACCTAGGGTATAAATATCGCTGCGATGGTCTACGGCAGCGTCTTGAAACTGCTCAGGGCTGTAATAAATAACCGAACTTTTGGCGCGAGTGCTGCTATCTTGCTTGTCAGCAGAGGCATTGAGCAGATGCGCAATACCGAAATCAAGTACCTTGGCGGTATGGTCTTGACATACCACTATATTGGACGGCTTGAGGTCTTGGTGAATAATCTTCTTGCTGTGTGCGTAGGCCACTCCTCCCACAACTTGGATAAAGATAGGAAGCACTTGCTTCTCATTGATAGGTTGTAGCTGTTCCTTTAGTAGTTGGTTTAGGGGTTTGCCTTCTACATATTCTGCAATGATACACAGCCCGTGGCTATCTTCAGCATAATCATAGAGCGTGGCAATATTGAAGTGTTGCAGTTTGGAGACAGCTGCGGCCTCTTCCTGAAACTGCTTGCGCACTTCATAGTCTTCGAGAATATTGGAGGGATATACTTTGATAGTTACTTGGCGGTCAAGCGTGATATGCTTGGCCAAGTATACTTGTCCGGTTCCGCCGCTACCGAGGCTCCGCTGAATGGTGTAGTTGAGTATTCTTTCGCCTATCATTGGTTATCAAAAGTTTTGCATCTAGGAAAGAGCGCGCTGGTTTTTGAGCAGCACAGTGTGTTAGAGAGGAATGATGATGACCTTACCTTCGGTGATGTCTTGGGCTTCATCCACAATTTGATTTGTACGAATCAATACCGAACGGTTGACATTGAATCGCTGTGCGATGGCCGCCAGTGTTTCGCCCTTGCGCACGGTATACTTGGTTTTGATATAAACTCGGATGCCCATTTTGGGTTCAAGTTTTTTGTCGGCAGGCATTTGGGCCATATCATTGAGAGAGCGCAGCGAGTCTACGGGCAAGGCATATCGTTGGGCAATGCTGTTGAGGGTTTCGCCAGCCCTCACCTTGTGCATATACATTTCGATGAGCTGCTTTTTACTTTCCATCAGTTTGGCTACTTGCAAACTTTCGGCTTTTTGCTGCATTTGGCGCGCCAAGCGGATAGAATCACGCGTGCGTTTGATGCTGAGCGTATCATTGAGGTTATAGGCTATTTTGGGTGTTCGTCGGCTGGGGGTATTGTAGGTCATCCAGAAAACAAGACTCAGTACCGAAAGGCCAATCAGTACATACAAGGGCAGGTTGACGAAGCGTGTATTTGCAGGGTCTAGTGCTTGTGCCTGAGTATTTTTTTGTTTTTTCTGAGAGCTTGTCGTGTTGTGGCTGGCTGCCGCTTGGGTATGAGCCTCGGCGGGATTGCTGGTTAGTTTTTGCCTGAATGCATCAGCGCCCAGCCAGCGCTGCTGGCTGTCTTGAGCCAAGGCCTGCAACACTACTGCCTGCGCCTTATCACTAACGGCGGGGTAATGTGTTTGGAGGGGAGCTATATGACCTTCGGCAACAGCTTGACTGAGGGCAGGGGGAGCGAGTTGCAAATCGAAGGGAGGTTTGCCCGTCAATACTTCATAGGCAATAGCCCCGGCTGCGTATACATCTCCGGCAATAGATACTAGGCCTGTGGCAAGGCGCTCCGGTGCTTGGTAGGCAACAAGCGTATTGTCTGACTGGCTTAGCAGGTATTGCGCATAATAGAGGTTGAGCGCAAGGTCGCTGATTTTGAGCTGGCCTTCGTCTGTCATAAACACCTCCATACTACAAAGCGCTCCACCCACCAATTGGTGTTTGTGGGCATAGGCTAGCGCCATGAGCAACTGTTCTAATAGGGGCAGTGCCTTGGCTTCGGGAATGGGGCCGCTTGTTTGGCGGATGAATTTGTGAAGCGTTTGTGTGCCTACATATTCCAAAAACAAAAATATACCTGCCTCATTCTCTACATAGTCGTAAAAAGTCAGGATATTAGGATGTTGGATATGCGACAACAGCCGTATGCTTTCGTCAAACTGCCGGCGCTGCATCTCGCCCGAAAAAGCTCCGGGACGGATATGACGAATCATCACTTGCTTGGCATATTGGGTATGCGCAGCGCGGTAGGTGGTAAAAAATGGGGTCTCGGCGATGACAGCCTCAATACGATAATTGAGTAATTGCTCTCCAATCATGGTAGCGCTTTAGGGCTTTAGAATTTTCGACAAAATTAAGGATATTTTCTTTGCAAGCAATTCTGCCTTGCACAAAAGCAAGACTATTGCCCACAAACCAAACAAAAGATGATATATTTGCCTTGCATTGCTATGGCGACAAGCTTCGGCTTTTGTATCTGTGTATATAAGAGCCACATCAACATATCAAAAACAACAAACACAATCGTATGCAATATTTACCAAACCTTTTTTCTTTGAGGTTAGGAGCGCTTATTTTAGCCTGCTGGCTTGGCGCTTCTCCTGTGGCGCTTCTCCAAGCACAAAAAGCCGTAAGTTTAGAAGATATTTGGGCAAAGTATAGCTTTGTAGCAAAACGGATAGACGGGCTCAATTGGATGAAAGATGGGCGTTATTACACCGCTAAAGACGGCAACAAGGTCGTCAAATATGATGTAACTACCGGCCAACAAGTAGAGGTGATTTTTGGCAAAGACAATCACCCCAAGCTTGAGTTTCAGTCTTACAGTATCAATGGTACAGAAGACAAAATCGTGTTTGTGGCCGAAGAAGAGGCGATTTACCGTCGCTCTAGCAAGGGCAAAACCTATGTTTTTGACCTCAAAACCAACGAACTCAAGGCCATCCCCAGCGACGAAAAGCAATCCAACGCTACGCTCTCGCCCGATGGCAGCCGTGTCGCTTTTGTGCGCAACAACAACATCTATATCGTAACCCTCAACGACCTGCGCGAAACCGCCGTAACTACCGACGGCAAGGCCAACGAAATCATCAATGGAATGGCTGATTGGGTATATGAAGAGGAATTTTCGTTTACGCAAGCGCTCTTCTGGTCGCCCGATGGGCAGCGTCTGGCCTACTATCGTTTTGACGAGCGCCAAGTGCCTGAGTTCAATATGCAGATGTGGCCTGATGCGCTCTATCCACAAGACTACCGCTTCAAGTACCCCAAGGCAGGAGAGCCAAACGCCATCGTATCGATAAGGGTGTATGAGGTGGCCAATGCCAAAACCCAAACCATCGACCTCGGCAACGAGACCGACATCTACATCCCACGCATCAACTGGACCACCCAGCCTGATTTGCTCTCCATCCGCCGGATGAACCGCCTCCAAAACCAACTCGAACTCCTACACGCCAACCTCAACAATGGGCAAGTAAGTACTATTTTGACCGAAAAAGCGCCTACCTACGTAGACCTCGACTTTACCGACGACCTCACTTACCTAGCCGACGGCAAACAGTTCATTTGGTCGAGCGAGCGCAGTGGGTTCAAACACCTCTATCTCTATGATATGCAAGGCAAGCTCGTCCGCCCCCTGACCGAGGGCAACTGGGAGGTGCAGCAGTTTTTAGGAATTGACGAAAAGCGCAAAACGCTTTATTATACCTCCAATGAGCCTAGCGCTACAGAGCGCCACCTCTATGCTATCGGGCTGAATGGCAAGGGAAAAACCCGCCTCACCCAGCCTGCCGGTGTACACAGCATCGACTTCAGCCACGACTTCAAGTACTATGTCAATACCTACAGTGCGGCCAACCTACCAACACAAGTCGGCCTACATACGGCTCCAGACGGCAAGTTGGTCAAAGTTTTACAAGACAACCAAGACCTACAAGCCCGCCTCAAAGACTTCCGTGTGCAACCCAAAGAGTTTATGACTGTCAAAGCTGCTGACGGCACCGACCTCAACGCCTGGATAATCAAGCCTCATAACTTCGACGAAAACAAGCAATATCCTCTCCTGATGTTTGTATATGGCGGCCCGGGCAGCCAACAAGTAATGAACCAGTGGGATAGCTTCAACTACTTCTGGTATCAGGTATTGGCCGAAAAAGGCTATGTCATCGCCTGTGTGGATAACCGAGGCACTGGTGGCAAAGGTGAGCAATTCAAAAAAATAACCTATGGCCAACTAGGCAAACACGAAGTGGCCGACCAAATTACGGCAGCTAAATACTTCGGCAGCCAACCCTATATCGATGCCAACCGCATTGGTATTTGGGGATGGAGCTACGGTGGCTATATGTCTTCGTTATGTATTTTGCTTGGCAATGATGTGTTCAAGGCGGCTATCGCCGTGGCTCCTGTTACTACTTGGCGCTTTTATGACACCATCTACACCGAACGCTACCTAGGCCTGCCCCAACAAAACGCCAAAGGCTATGACGAATACTCGCCCCTGTTGCACGCCGACAAGCTCAAGGGGAATTACCTGCTCATCCACGGCACAGGCGACGACAACGTGCACTTCCAAAATGCCGTAGCACTACAAAACGCCCTTATCAAGGCCGGAAAGCAGTTTCAGTCTTTCTTCTACCCCGACCGCAACCACGGTATCTATGGCGGCAATACCCGCCTACATCTCTACCAGATGATGACTGACTTTATCGAAAAAAGCTTGTAATATTTAACTTATAGGCAGACTAGCCCAAGGCGGCCTCCAAGCAATATAAAAGCCTGGAGGTCGTTTTTTTTTCAAAACCTTGTCGCTTGTTTTACGTAAGTTTTGCAGAAATAACTCACCAACCAATACCCCAACTCATCCCCGTTTTCGACTCCATATCACCAATGAAACCATATCCCCTCTTTTTCTCGACTATATTCTATCTGGCGCATTGTTGCTTGGCTGTAGGGCTTGCAGCTCAAAACCTCCCTTGGGACATAGGCTTCAAAGGGGGCATCAGTTCGGTGTCGCTCTCCCGTTTGGCCGAAGGCGAAAGCCGCCTAGGGCAGATAGGCTATCAAGCTACACTCATGGCACGCAGCGAGCGTTTCCCTGTTCTGGGGCTGTATTTTCAGCCAGAGCTCAGCTTCAGCCAAAAAGGTGGCCGCTACCAAAACGAGCTTATCGAGCGCCAACTGAGCATCCAAACCATCGACATCGCCGTATTGATGGGCATAGCCCTTGCAGACAATGCCCTACACTTCCGCCTGGGGCCTAGCTTCCAACTCCTGACCGCCGCCCGCGAACGTATTGATGTCAAAACAGGCCTTCCCGGGCGCAACGCCCCCGCCGACGGCGCAGCACAGCGATTTCTGGCCCTACACATAGGCACTGGCGTAGAATATGGACGCTTTATGCTTGACCTGAGCTACGAGATTCCCGTAATTGATTTTTTTGACTATACCTCGGCTTATCGGCCTCGCGCCCTAAGGGTCAGTTTTGGATACCGCTTTGGACATTTGCTATTTCGCTGATAAACCAAACTTTATCCTAACAAACCCTGGCGCTTTGCCGAACATAAGCTAAGCAAAAATCGTTTTCCTCAAAAATAACTAACTTTTCAAAATCAATTAGGTTGGTTTGAGTTTACGCACATACAGCAGCCTACTGTCTATCAAAACCCTATGCGTACGATGCACCCATTCCTTATATATACGCCCGAAGACTATTCTCCCACTGATGAGACTATCTTACTGTATTATCATGGGGCTTTTGATGCAGCTTCTTTAGCGGCTATTGGAGAAGAGTTAAAACAAAAACTTCAAGACCAACCTCAAGTGAGTTGGAAGATTTTTGCTATCTTTATAGAGCTAGCCCAAAATATAATGCGGTATGCCGAAGAGTGTAACATTTGTACGCGCCAACACCTCGACGCAGTAGGCACTTGTATGCTCCGCCAACAAGGGGATACCTATCGGCTGACAATGGCCAATATCACTAACCGAGAGGGGTGTGAGTTTGTACAAACACGCTGTGCCGAAATCGCGCAAACCAGCCCGCAAGAGTGGCGAAAAATGAAGGGAAGGCTGCGCAAAGAAGCACTCGCCAAAGGATGGGACGGCGCTGGCATAGGCCTGATACAAACAGCCATCTGGGCCGAAAACCCTCTGGAGCTACAGGTCTATCACGTCAATGACAAAGTAGGGCTGATGAGCTTAGTCGCTAACATTAAAGCATAAACCATTATCTGGCACTATAATTTATGGAAAATTTGTACCTAGAAGGAACTAAAGGTGTGTTTTTTACACCTACTGTCGCTTTTGATGCCACTCATTGGATTTGTGAAATTAGTGGAGAATCATATATTGAAGATACCGAAGCGTTTTATGAGCCGCTTTATCAGTGGATTACTCAAATGATGGAGGCTGGCCCCAAAAGGGTGTTGTTTAATTTCAGACTGACCTATTTCAACACCAGTACCTCAAAAGCCATTCTGCAAATTCTGCAATTGCTCAAAGGGTTTCGAGAAAATGGCGGGAATATCGAAATCAATTGGTACTACCCCGAAGACAATTACGACCTACTAGTAGAAGGAGAGGATTTTGTGGATGACTTAGAGCTAAACATCAACCTGATTCCCTATCAACTGGAGTATTAAAAAAACACCGACACCGCGTGGCTCGCCCACATAAAATATAATTCAAACTATTCGCTAAGCCTGTTTTTGATTGGTCGTCTATGAGTACAAGCAAGGTTTATGTCAATCACCAAACACCCGGAATGCGGCTTTCGTCCGAAATGCACGCCGTCCTCGACGTGCAGGGATATATCCTTGCTATCAATCCGGTATTTGTACAATGTCTGCGTAGCACCGAGGAGCAGCTCGCCGGAACAGACTTTAAAGCATTGCTGACCCCCAGTGCTCAAGAGCTATTGACCCATACCATCCAACAGGCACTCCAACAGCCTGACCAACCTCTGCCCATTAAGCTCGATCTCCAACTGGCTGATAAACAGCAGCAATCACAAATAAAAGGCCGTCTATTGGCCAACAACGGCCAACTCTATTTGGTAGCCAACTTGGTCGTATTGCAAGATGCACCCTTGGCGCGTTTCCGACGGTTTTTTGATATGTCGCTCCTCGATATTGTCATTATCTTAGACCAAGAGCGGCGCATTATTTATGCCAACCAAGGTTTTTCGGATATGCTGGGCTACCTGTGGCGCGATACCAAAAATCAACCTTTCGACCAGTTTATCCATCCCGAAGACAGCCAAATTGTTATCCAAGCATTTGACGAGCTCAAGTTGGCCGAAGGCATTACCAAGCGCCTCATCAACCGGATTCTTTTGGCCGAAGGAGGCTGCAAGTGGATTGCTTGGAGCGCCTTGTTTGCCAAAGGCTATTACTATGTCATTGCCAATGATGTAACCGAAAATAAACAACAAGAGCTGCGCATTACCGAACTGCTCAGTGACACGATGTACCTCAACCAACAACTGGCACGCCAAAACGAAGAGCTCTCTATCTCACGCACACAGCTGACCGAAGCGATGAAGGAGCTGGAAGTCCGCAATTTTGAACTCGACCAATTTGTATATCGTGTCTCACACGACTTGCGCGCCCCACTGGCCTCTATTTTAGGGCTAATCAACTTGGCCAAGATAGATCCCAACAAAACCGCAAACTTCCCCCGATACCTCGAGATGATGAGTATCAGCATCGAGCGTTTGGAGCAGTTTATTACCTCATTGTTAGATTATTCTAAAGGTGGTCGCGCTGATAGCATCTCCGAAGAAATTCAGTTTCAGTTGATTATCCAAGAAGTACTCAATGACCTGAAATTTGCCAAATACCTCTACCGTCTCAAAATAGATACCTATATTGAACCCGAATTGAAATTTATCAATGAGCCGATGAGGGTAAGAATTATTTTTAGCAATATTATTTCTAACGCAGTGAAGTTTCAGAACTTACAGCGGCAAGAGAATTGGCTCAAAATTCGAATAGAATCTTCCAGCGAGGAGCCAGATGTGATCAGCATTAGCTTTCAGGACAACGGCATTGGCATCAGCCAAGAAGTGTTGAACAACATTTTTTCGATGTTTTATAGAGGCACCGAAATGTCGGACGGAGCAGGCCTAGGGCTGTATATTGTCAAACAGACAGTAGAGCGCCTCAATGGCAAGGTGGTGTTGAATAGTGTAGAAAATGAGGGAACAAATATACGTATATTGCTTCCTAATTTGAAAGCTTGATGTTCTTCTATCCTTTAGGGGGCTGAAGCCATGACAAGCTGCGTACTGAAAACCGAGCCGGCCAAGCCATCACACAGATGCTTTGTTTCTATTTGGAAGGGTACTTGTAAAGCGTGATAGCTATATTAATTTAGCAAAATTATGCCAACAAGTCTGACCCTATAGCGGGTCAAAAATGCTAAAATGCATAATTTTGAGGTATCGTCAACAAAGGCTGAAAAGAAGCTTTGTTACGAGTTTCCAAAAATCAAACTATTTCTTAGCTTTGTATACAAATTCCACTGAAACCCAACCTAGTGCTCACAATGGATAAATACTCATACATCAGCAATGCGCACGTAGATTATATCGACGAAATGTATCGCGCCTATAAAGCTGACCAACACTCGGTAGACGAAAGCTGGCAACGATTTTTTGAAGGCTTTGAGTTCTCGGCCAGCTACCCCAATGGGAGTAGTGCGGCTACAGCCGGAACAGCTACCGACGAAGACATCAAGAAAGAAGTCAAAGTACGCAACCTGATTTATGCTTACCGTGGGCGTGGGCACTTGCTCGCCAAGACCAACCCTGTACGCCAACGCAAAGACCGCCGCGCACGCCTGAACCTCGAAGATTTTGACTTGACCGAAGCCGATCTTGACACGGTGTTCCAATCAGGTATTGCCGTTACGGGGCAGCCAATGAAATTGCGTGACATTATCGCGGCGCTCGAAAAAATCTATACCCAAACCATTGGCTTTGAATTTATGTATATCCGTGAGCCGGAGGTACTCCAATGGTTTTTGCAAAAGGTAGAAAAAGAATCACTCGAATATCAACCTACTGCCGAAATTGAACACCGCATTTTGTCGAAACTTAATGAAGCTGTAGTGTTCGAAAACTTCCTCCAAACCAAATACTTAGGCCAAAAGCGTTTCTCGCTCGAAGGAGCCGAATCGACTATCCCGGGCTTGGATGCCATTATCAACCGCAGCGCCGAGCTAGGCACCAAAGAAGTGGTGATAGGGATGGCACACCGTGGCCGCCTGAATGTATTGGTAAACATTGTGGGCAAAACCTACGAGGCTGTCTTCAACGAGTTTGAAGGTACCCCCCCCGAAGAGGTGATGGGCGATGGCGATGTGAAGTACCATATGGGCTTCTCCAATACCATCACTACCGAAAGCGGTATTCCTATTACCCTACAGCTGGCTCCTAACCCCTCACACCTTGAAGCCGTAGACCCTGTAGTAGAAGGGTATGCGCGAGCCAAAATAGACGGGCTCTACCACGGAAACGTAGACAAAGTGCTGCCTATCCTCATCCACGGAGATGCTGCCGTAGCCGGCCAAGGCGTGGTGTATGAAGTAGTACAGATGGCCAAACTCGAAGGCTATCACGTGGGCGGAACCATCCACTTTGTCATCAACAACCAAGTAGGTTTTACAACCGACTTCGACGATGCACGCTCTAGCATCTACTGTACTGATGTCGCCAAGATTATCGACTCACCCGTCATTCACGTCAACGGAGATGATGTGGAGGCGGTAGTGTTTGCTTGTAAGCTGGCCGCAGAGTTCCGTGAGAAGTTCAACCGCGATATCTTCATCGATATGGTGTGCTACCGCCGCCACGGCCACAACGAAACCGACGAGCCTAAGTTTACCCAACCTAAGCTCTACAATGCCATCGCCAAGCACCAAAACCCACGCGAAATTTATAACGAAAAGCTCGCCGCCCGTGGCAAAGCAGATGCGGACTTGGCCAAGAAAATGGACGCAGAGTTCCGACAGATGCTACAAGACCGCCTCAATATGGTCAAGCAAAAGGCAGTGCCCTACAAGCTCCAGCCAATGGAAGAGGCTTGGGCTAAGCTGCGCACAGCCAGCCCTACTGATTTTGAAAAATCACCCGAAACCGGCATCTCTGCTGAGTTGATCGAAAAGGTAGGCAAGGCCTTGGCTAGAGTTCCGGAAGGCTTCAAGCCCCTGCGCCAAATTGAGCGCCTCTTGGCCGACCGCGAAGACCAGTTCTTTAAGTCAAAACAACTCAACTGGGCTTCTGCCGAGCTATTGGCCTATGGCTCTCTGCTAGCCGAAGGCAAGGTAGTCCGTATGAGTGGACAAGATGTGCGCCGAGGTACTTTCTCGCACCGCCACGCGGTATTACTCGATACCGAAACCAACGAACCGTATTTCTCGCTCGACTATATCGCCGAGGAACAAGAGCGTATGCGCATCTACAACTCTTTCTTATCGGAGTATGCCGTTTTGGGATTTGAGTTTGGCTACTCTATGGCCAACCCCGACGCACTTGTGATTTGGGAAGCGCAGTTTGGTGATTTTGCCAATGGCGCACAAGTGATGATAGACCAGTTCATTAC
This sequence comes from Eisenibacter elegans DSM 3317, assembly GCF_000430505.1. Classification (NCBI taxonomy): domain Bacteria; kingdom Pseudomonadati; phylum Bacteroidota; class Cytophagia; order Cytophagales; family Microscillaceae; genus Eisenibacter; species Eisenibacter elegans. The sequence goes on from NZ_KE387152.1 coordinate 157,037, forward strand.
CTCTACCGAAAGCAAGTGGGGACGTATGAACGCCCTAGTGATGCTCTTGCCACACGGCTACGAAGGCCAAGGCCCCGAGCACTCCAACGCCCGCCCTGAGCGCTTCTTGCAGCTATCGGCAGAGTACAATATCATCGTGGCCAATCTTACTACCCCGGCCAACCTCTTCCACGCCTTGCGTCGACAACTGACCTGGGAGTTCCGTAAGCCCTTGGTGATTATGTCGCCCAAGTCGCTCCTGCGTGAGCCATTGGTAAGCTCGCCCATCGCAGATTTCCAAGAGGGCCGTTTCCAAGAAGTCATCGGAGATGATTATGTAGATGCCAAGCAGGTCAAGAAAGTACTGCTCTGTACTGGCAAAGTATATTATGATTTGTACAAAAAACAACAAGCCGAAGAACGCAAAGATATAGCCATCATCCGTGTGGAGCAGCTACATCCTTTCCCTTCTAAGGCCGTACATTTCGAAATCAGCAAGTATAGCAAGGCCAAAATTGTGTGGGTACAAGAAGAACCCGAAAATATGGGCTACTGGACTTATGTGAATCGTGCCTATACCTATGATTCGCTCAGCGTGATTGCGCGCAAGGCCAGCGCCTCGCCAGCAACAGGCTACTCTAAAGTCCACGAAAAAGAGCAACAGGCTATTCTGGAAAAGGCCTTTGCTTAATATAAATATTTTTCAAAAGCCTTCGGTACTGTTCCGGAGGCTTATTTTTGAAAACTCTCATCTCCCGACAATGCTACTAGCAGGCCCTAGCCGTCGGATGTCCAATTGCTTTAGTAAAAAAAGTGTATGAGTATCGCTATCAAAGTTCCACCTGTAGGAGAATCTATCACAGAGGTTACCATTTCCCAATGGTTCAAGCAAAGCGGCGATATGGTATCTCAAGACGAACCTATCTGTGAGCTAGAATCTGATAAAGCGGCTTTTGAGCTACCCTCAGAAGCTACCGGCATCTTGACGGTGTTGGTGGCCGAAGGGGAAACTGTAGCCGTAGGAACTGTTGTGGCCTCTATAGCACCGGCGACGGCCAGCACCGCTACAGCCCAAAAACCTGTAGCAGCCTCTGCCATCGCCAGCACCCCTACCCAACAAAAGTTTGAACAAACCTCTAATACTGTGAAAGAAACAAGAGAAATCCGTGTAGTACCTTTTGGCGAATCGATTACAGAAGTAACCATCGGTACTTGGCTCAAGAGTGATGGAGATTTTGTGGCCTTGGATGAGCCTATGGTCGAAATTGAAACCGACAAAGCCACGCAAGAATTTCCGGCAGAAGTAGCCGGAATCTTGCGCATCGTAGCCCAAGAGGGCGATGTATTGGCCATCGGCGACCTAATCTGTAAAATAGAAGTAACCGACGAAGTGCCCGCCGACAGTGGAAAGACCGCTGATACCCCTGCACCCGTCGCCCAGACAGCCAGCGCCGGTAGTACCAGCGCTACCAGCAGCCACGCCGCCGGGCATCCCTCGCCCGCTGCCGCCAAAATCTTGAGTGAGAAAGGTGTCAGCCCTAGCGATGTCAGTGGCACCGGCGTAGGCGGACGCATCACCAAGCAAGATGCCGTAGAAGCCAAAGCCTCTACCCCCGCCAACAATGGCAGCGCCGGCACTGCTTCGACTAACCAAGCACCTGCTGCCCCCGCCGCCCAAGGTGGTAGCCGCAACCAACGCCGCGAGCGTATGTCGGCCTTGCGCAAAACCATTGCCCGCCGATTGGTATCCGTCAAAAACGAAACGGCCATGCTCACCACCTTCAACGAGGTGAATATGCAGCCCATTATGGATATGCGCAAGAAGTACAAAGACCTCTTCAAAGACAAACACGAAGTAGGCCTTGGCTTTATGTCCTTCTTTGTAAAAGCTTGCTGCGTAGCGCTGAAAGAGTTCCCACAAGTCAATGCGATGATAGATGAGACCGAAATCGTCTTCAACGACTTCTGCGACGTGTCTATTGCCGTCTCTGCGCCACGAGGCTTGGTAGTGCCCGTAATCCGAAATGCAGAAATGCTCAGCTTTGCCGGAATAGAGAAAACCATTGTGGAGCTGGCTGTCAAAGCCCGCGACAACAAGCTGACCATCCCCGAAATGACCGGCGGTACCTTTACCATCACCAATGGCGGTATCTTCGGCTCTATGATGTCTACCCCCATCATCAACGCCCCACAGTCGGCCATCCTCGGGATGCACAACATCGTGGAGCGCGTAGTGGTAGAAAACGGCCAGATGGTCATCCGCCCAATGATGTACCTCGCCCTTTCGTATGACCACCGCATCATCGATGGCAAGGAGTCGGTAGGCTTCCTCGTGCGTGTAAAGCAATTGCTCGAAGCACCCGAGCGCCTGCTTTTGGAAGTGTAAACCACACCCCAAGGCAATATACTCACAAAAGCCTCCTTCGCACGCAGCGTTGGGGGCTTTTTTCCGAATGTATACTCCTGTGTGTGGGGCTTACCCGGGGCTTGTACAGGCTTGCAAGATATACCCAAACCACACCACTGGACATTTTCCAAACCCCACAAGTTTTAACTGAGGGGTAAGTCTTATTTTAACCCCAAAATGAGGCTTCAGCTTGTCTCGGAGCTGAAGCTCCGAGCTACTTTTCCAAAAATGGCCAGTGGCGTGATGAGTTCTTTCATTCATTTTCAGTTGTGTCTTCTAAAATAGCCCACAACGGTTCGGGTATTGCCACAGTGGCGGATTTCGGAGCGCTTACTTTCAATTAAGCAGAACACTTTGATAGAAGCACAAAGCTTCAAGTTTGCACGTCACTCCGCCTTTTGGCTTCGCTGACTTTCATCGCAAACATAATGTTGTGTGCTTGTGCATTTTTTTGTTACTTAGTTTGTAATTCGTATTATTCCCAAGTCGTCAGTTGGTTTTAAGCCGAACTTGTTCTCTAAGTGCCTGATTTTAGAGTTTAATATTTCTGTATTTTCTAAATTTGAATTATCTACTAATAAAAAATCTATCACGTTTACTGTTTCAGCTGTTTCAACCTGTTTTACTTTTGAGAACATAAAAATTACGTCTGTTACAATACTTGTATCTTGAATATTATTAAATAATACTTTTTTCGTTTGTTTATAATACTAATTTTCAAAGTTTTCATTCAAATGAAATCCCAAATAATAAGCCCCAACCAAACGCAACCTTTTGTAGGCCAACCATCAGGGCGGATGATACGTAGTCATAAAGTCAACACGACGTTGTATGCGCTGACAAGCTTTTGATTCATTTCACTATTCACACTACTAAACCTATGGCACACACGGCTACTTTCAAAGATTATGTCTTCGCTACGCTGGGGGTATTGCTCTTGTTGGGCGGGATGATGTTTGTGGTCTTGTTCTTGATGGACAACCTGAGTAAGAAACGCTATCAGCTCGAAGAGGTATACTACCTAGAGCAAGCAGGGCAGCCAGTATTTTTGTTGCAATACAGCAACTTTACCAGTGGCAGAGGGGGTTCTACCAATCATAACTATATCCATCGTCTTGATCCACAGGCTGAGCCCAAGTTGGCCCGCAGACACCTACATCTTTCAAGCCGTAGTTGGAGCAACAGCAATATCCACCTAGGATACACCCAAGGGGACACCCTCTTTGTGTTCAGGTTAGGAGACCGAAACAGAGAGCGGATTTTCCTGGTATCGTTACAAGACCCCAGCCGCCGGATAGGGTCTGAGCAGCAGCTCATCCAAGCGCTGACTCAAAAATACCCAGAGCTGAACCCGTGCCTGAAATGGGATATCGGCGAAGACAATAACCTCTACTGGACTACCGAAACAGGCCAAATATACCGAATCTCACTCTCAGATTGGAGCGTACAGCCGCATAATAAGGAGGTTTACAACAGGTCTTCTGCCCCCAAACTACTCAAAACGGCCAAACACCACCTTGCCAATCCGGTTTTAGGGGAGCGTGTACGGTTGATGGGTGGGCCACAAGAAACCCTGTACATCGAGCCACCAAGTCAAAACCGCAACCGTATCGAAATCAGCATCGAAACATTTGATGAGGCAAACAGGCCGTCTGCAAAACAAAAAAATCAGTCTGAAAGCGCACAAAACCAAGCCTTGAGCCAGATTGTGTTTCTCAAAGGCGCGTTGCTGAAGCCATTCCGCTACGACAGCCCCGCCAATGAGCCTTACCAATCGATGGTGTTTGTGGCTCACCAAAACAACCTCAACCAAGATAAATCGGCACTGATGGTTAGCAAAATCAATATCGACAAAGGGGAGGAGCTATACCGTGTGAATGTCTCAGAGGCCGCCGGGCTCGAAAAGCTCCACAAGGTAGAGCGTAGCCTTTTGTTTGGGAACCAGCTCTTTTTGTTTGTACAAGGCAACTCAGAGTTGAACTTCCTCTGCCTGAACGCCCAAAATGGGCAATTGCTCTGGCGCGAACGCCTCGCCTATGGGGGTAGCCTACGCATCAGAGCGAGATAAGCTACTCAGGGCTCGTAATGCCAATCAAAAATGGGAAATTATGTGATGATAAAACACTCCTTCACACCACTGGCCATTTTTGGAAAAGTAGCTCGGAGCTTCAGCTCCAAGACAAGCTGAGGTCTCATTTTGGGGGTACAATGAGATTGAGCCCACAGTTTTAACCGTGGGGTTTGAAAAATGTCCAGTGGTGTGAAAATAAGATTAGTTGCCTGTCTCGGCGGCGCCTTCGTCTTCCAACAGTTTAGGTTTGTCAGGAGGCGTAAGGCTCAGCGCCACATCAGCCTCTACCAGATTAAATCCGGTTTTGAGCACCACTTTGTGCTGTTGTGTTACTTCGGGGTAGCCTTGTTTGCTTACTTCGTGAATGAAATTGGCATATTCAATCGGGACTAGTACGGCATATTCCCCTGTGGCCGCGTTGCTTACACACTGTACAATCAGGGCATTGCTGCTGGGGTGTCTGATAGAGACTAGGGCTTCTGTCCCGCGCTGGGTACGGTCAAGCGTGATTTTACCTTTGACCATCAGTATTGTTTGGGGCTTCATATCGGGGTTGGCCTCTCGAATATCGGCGCTGTAAATATCGCCATCGCGCACAAAAAAAGCTTCTTCGCCACTAGCTGGCATAATCAGCCCATAGTCATCATTGACGGTATTGAAGGGCGCTCCAATATTGATGACTTCTCCACAGCTATCGTCATCGTTGAGTGTGGTTTTGAGAATATCTAACCCGCCCCAACCTGCATAACCATCGGAGGCGAAGTAGAGTGTTTTGTTATCGGCTGCAATGAAAGGGGCACGTTCGTTGCCAATAGAGCTGATAGTCAGGCGCTTGAGGTACGACCATACGCCTCGCGCATCTTTGCGGCTGATGTACAAATCCATCTCGCCTTGGTAGTCAGGGCCGGCGGCAACAATAAAAATGTTGCCATCGGGCGAAATCGTCGCCCCATCAGTGGCATAGGCTATTCTCGTGGGGGTTTTGGTTTGTGAGTCTACAAAAAAACGTGTAATCCCCCCCCCTAGCCCAACGGGAGCACCCCACTGTGTGCCGTTGAGCTGAGCGGCATAATAAGGACCCATCGAGCGCGACCAGTCGGCTCTCCAACTCTGAAAATACACTCGCTGCCCGTCTGTTGAGATATTGGGTTCATCTTCTCCCATCGCCGTATTGACCGAAGCGCTGACACACACTGGCGCTTGCCACCGGCCATTGGCATCGCGAGTACTATACCAAATATCTCCATCAAACTCTGGGTGTCCTTTGTAGGTGGTATAAAAAGGCGTGGACCAAACCTGCTGCCCTCGACCCGACATAAAAAAAAGATAGCGCCCGTCAGGCGAGATAGAAAGGTTGGTTTCGCGGTATCGGCTATTGAGAATGGTTTCGCCTTTGATGCGGATGTTGCCGGGGTGCTTGAGGATTCGTGGCGGCACAAACTGCGCTTGTGTTGGCATCAGTCCCAACCACATCAAACATATACCCATCCCGATAATCGACCAGTAGTATCGCATAAGTTCTAAGGCTGTTTTGAGGTAAAAACGTAATATGATGGTTCAAAATTACACAAAACCTTACAAACTACCACGACCCAATCCCTGCTTCGTATTTGGGGTATCGCCCATACCCATTTGTTTTGAGGTAACGAAGGCGAAGTTTATGCGTTCAAAAAGCGGTTTTTCCACTCTGGGCGGGGCATCATACAGGCTTCTTGTTTGCCAAACCAGCGGTAGCGGTTACGTGCTATCCAGTGGTAGAGGCCATCGCGCAATATTTTGGGGATAATTACGCCTACATATAGTATCGGCCAAAGCCCTGTCAGCCTTCGCGCAATGCGCAGCGCAGCGGTAGAATGAGTGTATAGCCTGCCATTTTCCAACAACAAGACACTCTCTAGGGCCTCTGTGGGGAGCTTGTGATGTGCCATTACGGCTTGCCCTACGGCAGACTGTAGCGGAGCAAAGGCAAAGTACCCTTTCTTGTCGCGCAGGAGTATAAACTGCACCGAAGTATTGCATAAATTGCAAACACCATCGAAGAGTATCAAGCCTTGGGCGGCTTCGGGCAGGGGGAGTTCCATTGTTCTGGGAGTGATTGGGTTAGGGCGTTAGCGAATTGCCACCAAGTTGTTGGAGCAAATTTTGGGCTGTTTGGCGGCGTTCTTCGTCTATTTGTTCTATTTTCATTTGGAGGTATGCGGCCTCATAGCGCAAAGACTGTAGGGTTTGGTCGAGTGCTTCGAGCGGTTGAATCAACTCTCGCGTCAGCTTCTGATAACGGGCAAAGAGCATCACCTTGAGGTGGGTCAGAGAATCGAGCGTAGGGCTAGCCCACAAACTGAGGCTGAAATCATCATTACTGCTCTGGAGCAGTACTTGGGTGAGTGTGTTTTGCCATTGGGCTAAGTCATCGCTCTCAAACAAGGTTTTGAGCAAGGTATATTCAAAATATAGGTTATGCTCGAAGCCCTGATAACAACCGTCTGTAGCCGCAATCAGTACCAAGGGACCGGCGAGCGTGTAGCTGCTGGCTTGTAGCTGAAAGTCGCCCATACTGTTGATGTAATTATAGATTTTGGCATCGGGCTGGTTGCCCAACAGGCTTTCGAGCAAGTCGGGCGAGGGGTTGATGTCGTCTTGGGTGAGCTGTTGTAGGCCCAGTGTGGTCAGGGCATAACAGCGGGAGTTGCCGGCCCAAAAAGCGATGGTTTGCCACTGGGTAGGGCTGAGGGGGCGCACATACATCCCGGCAATCGTTGTCGGAAAAGGCTTGGTGAATAGTGGCGTTTCTTCGATACCAAACTGCGCACGGAGATAGGTACCAAAATCATCTTTGAGGCTATACTCAAGGTTTTCGGCAAAGTTGTCATCTAACTCGGCGTGATTAAAAAAGCCCTCGGTAATGGTTTTGGCTAGGCGCGCCGCCACATAGCCTTGGCTATACAACTCTTGTGTTTCGTTCTCGACAGTCGGGCTGACCGAAAAGAGCGCTTCTGGTTGGCTTAGCCCATCATACACAGCCAATAAACCCTGCGCCTGCTCACGTATCAAAAGCGAAGGGGGCGCATCTTCTCCCTTGTTTGGTTGCTTTTCTTCCCAAATGGTAAATTGAATCATACCGTCTAATTGTTCAGGCCGTCTTTGGCAAAAGTCGCTTTTTAGTCCTTGGTCAATTGCTTTACAAGCTCTACTAATCTGTCAAAATCAATAGGTTTGGGCACATATTCGTGGATACCGGCCTCTTTGAAATCTTCCATAGAGTAGTTTTTGGCGTTTCCGGTAATGGCTACGATGGGGATGGCCGCTTTTTTTTCATCCGATAGGGCTCGGATTTGCCGGGCACACTCCATCCCATCCATCTGAGGCATATTGATATCCATCAAAATCACATCAAAGTACTCATTTTCAAGTTTTTTCAACACCTCTTTGCCATTTTTGGCTGGGGTGATGCTATATTGCTGAAAAGACAATACCTTGGCTGCGATGTTCTGAATCACGGAGCTATCCTCGGCGATTAAGATTTTCTTTTCAGAGTTGCTCATGAGGGTATGCGTTTAGTTGTTGCTGATAATGTGCTCTAAATTTGTTAAAATTTTCTTTCAATTCAAGCCAAGTTTTGGTTATTTTTTCATATTGCTGCGTTTTGAGTAATGATTCCAGTTGTTGGGCGCTAAAGGCGAGGGCGTTGATTCCTAGGGTGCCTGCATTGCCTTTGAGGGTATGTAGGTGTCGTAGGGCTTCGGGGTAATCCCGTTGGCTGAGGGCATTTTCGCTTTGCTCGATGAGTTGTAGGGCCTCTTGCTCAAATTCTTCGAGTGTTTCTTGTACCAGATGCAAGCCCCCATACTTGCTCAATTGGGTGATGATGGCAGGGTCTACTACTTCGTCAGGCAGGCGGCTGGGTAAGTCTTCAATGATGGTGGAGGGGCCTGACTCGACAGCACCAGTAGCTTCTTGCAAAATGCTGAGTTGGTCAAGCACATAAGTCTGTACTTTGGTTACGAGTGCTTGGGCATTGATGGGCTTGGGGAGGTAATCATCTAGCCCTTGGTTGAGAAATTTCTCACGGTCTTCCTTCATCGAGTAGGCCGTCATGGCAATAATAGGCGGGGTATTGAGCAAGGCCAATTTACGGATACGCTGTGTAGCCACCACTCCGTCCATATCCGGCATCTGTATGTCCATCAGAATCAGGTCAAAGGTTTGCCCTTGCTCCAACAAGTCGATGGCCTCTTGCCCTCCGGCGGCTTGCGAAACCACACACCCGGCGTGTTTGAGGATTTCCCCGGCGACCTTCCTATTGACGGCATTGTCATCTACTACCAAGATATGTGGAGCGCGGGCTTTGAGCTGTTCCAAGAAAGTAGGTGTTTCCTCTGGTTGCTCATCGACCTCAAAATAAGGCATTGTTGCGAGGGCTTTGGCTTTAAAGCTAAACCAAAATACACTGCCTTGGCCTTTAGTCGAAGACACACCTATGTCGCCCTGCATCAGCTTGCAGAGTTCTTTAGAGATGGCTAGGCCAAGGCCTGTGCCAGCGTAGGCTTTGGAGAAAGAGTTATCGAGCTGGCTAAAGGTCTGAAATAGGCGCAGCTGGTCTGTAGGAGCAATCCCGATGCCGGTATCGTGTACGCTCAACTTGAGGAGGTACTCATCGTTATTTTGCTCCAATACTTCCAATCGGAGGCGAATCTGCCCCTGCTCCGTAAACTTGATGGCGTTAGAAGTTAGGTTAGAGATGATTTGGATGAGGCGTGTTTCGTCAAGCATCAAATAACGGGGCACATCAGCCTCACGTTGTATTTCAAACTGGTTGCCCTTGCTGCGGGCCTGCTGTAAGAACAGCGCCCGCACCTTGTCGAGCACTAGCTGTATGTCTGCCGGGGCTTCGTTTAGCTCCATTTTCCCGGCTTCTATCTTGGACAAATCGAGGATGTCGTTGAGGATATGCATCAAGGTTTCGGACGACTTCTTGATTGTATCCATATATTCCTGTTGGCGGCGGTTGAGCGCCGTACTCATCATTAGGTCTATCATCCCGATGATGCCATTCATCGGTGTACGGATTTCGTGGCTCATATTGGCCAAAAAAGCCTGCTTGACCTGCAATGACTTCTCGGCCAGCTCCTTCGCACGCATAGCTTCTTCGGATATTTTTTTCAGCTCCGTAATATCGCGCACAACCCCCTCGATGGCGATGGGCTTTTGCTGGTGGTCATAGACCAAGCGCAGGTTGGAGATAGACTGTATCACACGGCGGTCTTTGATACGTAAAGGAAGCTCTACATTGCGTAGCTTGCCTTTTCGGAACAGCTCGTAGATAGAGCGGCGGTATTTGTCAGGGTCAATACAGAAGTCTACCACTGAGCAGCCCATCACTTCTTCGGGTTGGTAGCCGCTCATCTCATAGAGCGATGGGCTGATGAGGGTAATGCGCCCGCGCAGGTCAGAGCGATAGTAGATATCTTGAAAAGACTCGAAGATGTTCCGGAATTTCTCCTCGCTCTCTATCAGGGCTACCTCTGACTTTTTTTTGGCTGTGATGTCGTGTGCAATGGCCGACACCTCTTGTATACTCCCGTCGGCTAGGCGGATAGGGTTCAGGTAGACCTCCTGCCACTGATGGCCGTCAGGGGTCTCAAAGTCGAGCTCAAAATATTGGCTTTCACCTGCAAAGGCCCGGTCATAATAGGTATCCCAAGCGCTGAGGCTGTTGTTTTTCTGCAAATCTTCGCGAATGGCATCGAAAGGTGCGCCAATATAGGGCCGTTTTTGATAAACTTTTTCGAGTAACTTGGCATAGTTACGGTTGAAAGAGGTCAGCTGCCGCCGCCTATCCAAAGACCACATCAAGTGCGAACCGCTCTCAAAGATGGCCTGTAGTCGGGCGGTTTGGTTTTGAAGCTTGGCTTCGTTTTGTTTGCGTTGAATGGCCAGAGCAATCTGCCCCGAAATAAAATCAAGCAGCTCTAGGTCGTGGATATTGTAAGTATCACGATTGCGGTAGCATTTGACCGAAATCAGGCCGATTACCTCATCCTCAAACTTGAGCGGTACGCCAATCCAGACCTTGGGCATAGGTCCGTAGAGGTTGAGTTGGTGCGTCTCAACCAAGGCCTCTATGTCTTCTTGATAAAGGAAAAGAGCTTTTTTGCCCCGCATCACAAAATCACTCAGCCCTCCTCCGGCCTTACGGCGCGTAACCTTGGCTTCGGTAATGCGCTGCTCGTCTACATAAAATGGGAACTGGATGAACTGCTTGTCGGCGCTATAGAGCTTGATGTAGAAGTTGCTTACTTCTATTACTTTCTTCAGCTCCTCGTGGATATTATGGTAAAGCTGGTGTAGGTCATGGCTTTTGATGGTCAGGTTGGCAATGCTGTAGTAAAGCGTTTGGGCTTTTTCGGCACGTATTTTCTCCGTAATATCATACAAAATCCCCCTGATGGCAGTGGGTTTCCCGCCTTCCATCCGAAAAGTAAGGCTGCCTTCAAGGTATACCGGTTTATTTTGTTTGTTGAGCAAGACCGTCTGAAAGCGTTGGTTGGTCAAGCCAAGGCTGATTTTTTTGACCAAACCAACGGTGTCGTCCAAGCTTTTGGGATGGAGCAAGTGCCGGATATTGACCGATTTGAGCTCTTCGCTGGTATAGCCTAGTTTTTTCTGAAATGTTTTATTGGCAAACAACAGCGACCCCTCCATGGAGATGATGAGGATGAGGTCGTTGGAGTTGTCAAACAAATCCTGTAAGGCGGCATTGGTTTCGCGCAAAGCGGCATACATCTGATGCTTTTCCGTAACATCTTCGCCAATGATGGTAACCCCCAACACGGTGTCTTCGCTATCGTACCAAGGGACCCAGTTGAAGTGTACATAACGTGCGTCGGCCTGGCGTGTCAAGATAACCCTATCCGCATCGGCCTGAAAAGCACCTTTTTGCAGACGGCTCTCAAATTCCTTGCGGCGGGTTTGCCGCTCTTCTTCGGGTGGGAAAATATCAAAATAGTTCTTGCCTATGAGTTCGCTTTTGCTCCAGCCCATTACTTCTACAAAGTGGCTGTTGCAGAACAAGATGGTGCCATCCGCTTTGAGCGTAATGGCATATAGAAAGGTATAATCTAGCGACTGGTGCAGGCGGGCTTCCATATTGGGTAGCGCCAAAGTCGGGTTGAGCTGTTGTAGCTGGGCTTTGAGTGCTTGGTTTTCGGCTTGGGCTTGCAGCAGGCTCTCTACCAATGTTTGTTTGTTTTGGCGTGTCAATGCCTTAGAACTATCGGCCATAATTGCGAAAGGAGTCTCGGGTTGTCTAGGCGAAGATACTAAATTATCCTCAAAAGTGTGGCATTGTATGCTTAGAATCAGGGCTATTAGGGACTATTCAACAAATAACCTGCTTGTTTCCAAGGAAGGCTCAATGTCCATATATGCATAAAACCCATTTTCTACCTATGTTGCCGCAACTACGTTGCTAACAAAGCCCCAGAGGGGTGGTTTCATCGGTAGACCGATGATGGGCTACTCTGGCAGCTCTATCCAAAAGATATGGGAGTCGTCGGCTTGTTCGGCCTTGGCTTGGTAGGGTTGCCCTTGTTTTAAGACAAATCTGTCGGGTTTGTCATTGGCATCGGTGAGGTCAAAATCTTCTGCTAAATACCTGAATATCAGGGCGCTGATATTGTCTTTTCCGGGGGCTACCTCCTTTACCACTACATACAGGCGGTGTACGGCTCTGGTAAAGGCCACATAGAGGAGGTTGAGCGCCTCGATGAATTTTTTCTCGTGTTCGCGGCGGTTTTGTTCCTCAAGAAAGGTATTTTCAAGGAGTGCGCCCGTTTTCACAATGACACTATTGAGGCGTTGGCCGGTTTGTGAGTTAGTAAGCTGGGGGAGTTTGTCGGGGGGGAGGTCTACCCACAGTTTTTCTCCTGTGCGCGGTGTGGTACTCCAATCGGCGAAGGGCAACAATACGACGGGATACTCCAAGCCTTTTGATTTGTGGATGGTGGTGATGATGATGGCATCACGTTCGGGCGTGTTGATGGCTAGGCTGTCGCGGTTTTCACCCCAAAAGCTGATAAACTCACTCAAGCTACCCCCTTTTTGTTGTTGGAATTCCAGCACAAAGTCCAAAAGCCGGAAGAGATACTCCAGCTTGTAGGCGCTTTGCATCAGGCCGAAATGCCGGCTCATCTGTTCTATCAGCTCATAGAGTGGCATCTGCTGCCATTGGGTATAGGGGATGGGGTAGCCCAACACTGCATAGGCCTCTAGGTAGCTCAGGATGTCTTCTTTGAGTAGTGCTTGTATTTTTTGGTTTTCGGGGTCTTCAGGAGTGATTTTGAGCACGGTCTTGAGGAACAAGTACCAAGCATTGGCGCGTGCCAGTTGATCTTCGGGGTGATTAAGTACTTTGAGCCAAGCAATCAGGAAGAGGATGCGTTCATCGGCCTGTACCAAGAGCGAGTCTTGCGAAATCACCTCATAACCCTGAGCGGTGAGGTATTCGGCAATGTGCCTAGCCTTGCTTTTGACCCTACAGAGTACGGCAATATCGCGTAGGCGGAATCCATCGGCTAGCGCTTGGCCAACGGCCTCACCCAGCAAGTCGAGGGTACGCTGTAGGTACTCATCACTTTTGCCCTGAGCCACGGCTATTTCGATATGGCCTCCGGTACGTTGGTTGGCCGGAGGGATTTGCTGCTGGAAGCTTTCGTCATAAATCTCTCCCAGCAGTGGGAAATCGTGGCTGTAGAGGTCTACGATTTTCTGAAAAAACGCATTATTGAAGCCAATTACTTCGTGTGTGCTGCGGAAGTTGAAATTGAGTTGAGCCGGACTGTGTTCGCGGCTCAAGGTAAGGTAGCGCTCTTCGAGCCAGAGTTGGTCTTCTTCGGTCATCTCGGCGAGGCGCTCCATTTGCCCTTTGTAGAGATAGACCAACTGCTCCATTTCGCCCCCACGCCATAGATAAATGGCTTGTTTGGCATCGCCTACGATGAGGTTAAAGTGGTTTTCGGAGAGGTTATTTTCTACCAAGGGCATCAGGTTGAGCCATTGGAGCTGAGAGGTATCCTGAAACTCGTCTATCAGCAAATGGTGAAATTTTTCGCCCACCCGCTCATAAATAAACGGCACCGGCTCATTGGCGATGATATGGGCAATTTTTTTGTTGGTGTCCGAAATATGGATGAGGTTGTTTTCTCGTTTGAAGGCCTCTAGCTCTTGCTCTATCTCTTGGATGAGGGAGATTTGGTAGAGGTATTGCTGAATGAGGTCTGTAAGTACAAAGCTTTCTTGTTCTTGGGCTATCAGGGCAGCAATGCGCTCATAACACTCCCGCAGGCGCGGGGCTATGGCATCGATGCGGGCTTGGATGGCTATCTTGTCGGCGCTGGCTTTCTTAGGAGTAGAGTACCAGATATCTTCTTCGATGGCTTTTTTGACATAGTTGTTGCCTAAGTCGAGCAATAGCTCTCGTTTGTCATTTTTGGGGTCAAATAGCGCTTTTTTCTCAAAAAACACCCCTATTCCCCGGGTGCTTTGGTAAAAGTCTTGTGCTGTCAGTCCCTCTGTGATGAGGAGATTTTGAGCCGTATGTGCCTCATGGATAATTTGTTGTTCGATACCGAGGAGATAGGCATCGATTTGTGATTTGATTACCTCATAATCCGAAAGTTGTAGTTTTTTGATTTTGTTGACATATCGGTAAGAGCGCTCATTGGTCAGTTCTTGTTGGGCAAACTCGGCTAGGTCGCGCCCAATTTTGCTCCAAGCCTTGCCCTCCATCACACGGTCTATGGCCCAGCGAACCACGGTTTTTGACAGCTCTGGTTTTTCGGCAGTACCTACTTTTTCGAGCAGGCGCTGGATAGTATTGCGCATCAGCTGGGCCGTGTCGAGGTCTATTTCGTAGTTGTGGGGGATATTTAGTTCATAAGTAAACGCACTGATGACGGCATTGACAAAGCTATCAATGGTACTGACAGCAAAGTCGGTGTAGTTGTAGACAATCTTGCGGAAGGTCTGTGTGGCGCGGCTGCGGATGGTGGCAGTGGGCAGGCCGGTTTCGTCTGCAATGGTTTGGAGTAGTTGTTCGCTATCGCGGCGCTCCTTGTCGCTGAGCATTTCGGGATAGGCAAAGCTGCGCAACACCTTCACAATACGCGCCTTCATTTCGTTGGCTGCGTCGTTGGTAAAGGTAATCGCTAGGATATGCCTAAAATAAGAGGGTTCGTCTGACTGTAAGGCCAGTTTGAGGTACTCTTTGGTGAGGGTGTAGGTCTTGCCGGAGCCGGCAGAGGAGCTATAGATTTTGAATTTTGGCATCGAATGACAGGCAAAAGCACAAATTAGCATATTTGCCTGAGATATAAAAATGCCTAACGCCCCATTTTAGCGTCTTTGCTGGTAGTGGTGGCCAGCCACGCCATTAGTCTACAGCCAATGTTCCGGTAGGTTGGATGATTTTGTAGCGGCTGAGGTCCTGTAGGGCTTCTAGGCCAATGCCAAAAAGCTCATCTTTAGGTGTGATGATATGAACTTTTTCTTTGGTAAACACCAGCCGCTCTATGGGCTTCCAATGAAGGATTTTGGTACGCAAGACGCGGTTTTGCTGTACATTTTCGACCACTACATTGCCCGAAGCTGTGTAGAGATTTTGTTCTTTGTTGTAATAGCCTTTGTCGGCAGTAAGCTTGGTTTCGAGCACCTCTTTTTTGTCAAAAAACTGTATCTCTAGCCCTTCGGGGAACTCTAAATTGCCCGAAGCATAGTCGAAGCGTAAGGGAGCCAACAACTTGACCACTATTTTGGCCGAATCACTGTAGCTGGTTTCAATGTTTTCTGCGCGCAGGGTAGGCCCTTCATAAGGGGTGATATCCTTTTTCTTGTCTTTGGATTGGCAGGCCGCCAAAGCAGCAGTCAGGGCTAGACAAGTAAGTATTTTGACAATGAGTTGCATAAGTATAAAACGGTGAGGGACTCTACTGAGGGGCTTTTTAGGAGCAACGACATATAGTTCAAAAAGCCCGCCCAACAGATTGTCAGGAGGGCTTTTGTGCTTTTTTTTAAAAGCAGGTTAGGGGGAGCTTAGTAAGGCAAAGTAACCGTACCACCAATCCAGCAGCCTACAGGCAGGGTTTGGTTTTGCAAGCCCTCTACGAAAACCTCTTCTTTGGTAGGGAAGTATTTTTGAGCCATTGCTGCACGGTCATTGTTGCCGGCTTGTTTGTAGGCATTATAAGCTGCAATAGCGTACAACTTGCTCTTCACAGGAGAGTCAGAGCGGCACTCATCGGAGCTGTTAAGGTAAAGGTTTCCGATGAAAGTATAGACATCATAAGCGTTGGCGCCACTGTTGAGGGCAAGCTCGCGTGCTTGTGATTTTAGGCCTTGTTGCGACTTCACAATTGCCAACTGCATATTGAGCTGAGCTTTTTGCTTGGGGTCATTGGCATACTTTTGTGCTTCGCTCAGGTAGCTTTCGTTCTTTGTCGCACCATAGAGCTTGATGTTGGCATCCAGCTTTTGCTCGTCGTTTGAGGCAAGCTCAAGCGCCTTTAGGAGGAATTTTTTCTGGTTGGCATCGTCATTTTTCTTGCCATAGAGCAAGCCCAAAATCACTGCGGTAGCGTGGGTAGGCTCTGCCTCAAAGAGGCACAAGTTGGCTTTCAAAAACGCAGGGTTGTCTGTGCCACATTCAGCGTTGAAGCTAGCCGACACAAATCGCTTGGCCAGCCCTACATCACACTTCTCGGCATTCATAATCTTAGGAGCCAAGACATTGTTTACGAAGTTGCAGTCAAGCGTAACGCAGTTGGTGAGCGTACGGTCCACATAATCACGGGCTTGCTGCCAAGTGCTATTGTTTTCGTTGGCATCAATGACTGCAATGATTTTGTCATATCCGCTCAACACATCCTCTTCAGTGAGCTGCTCCATGTCTTTGAGCTGGCACAAGATGTGGATGAAATAGGTCAGGTTTTGGGTATAAGTTTGAGCACCATTAAGCTTGATGACCTCTTGGTAGAAGTCATACATCTTGGGATACTCAGCAGGGTCTTGGTATTTGTACTTGAAATAATAATAGCCCTTACGGTTGAGCACGTTGGCGCGGTCATCATTAAAAAGAGAGATGCGTTTGTCGTGCAGCTCAAGCACCTTATCTTGGTAAGAGGCCTTTAGTTCCTCATTTTGTTCGGCGTTGGCCAAATTTTCATACACTCGTATGCCTTTGATATAAAGGCTTAGGTTGAGGTCAGGAGTGTTTGTAAGCAACCACTCAAGGGGTTCTTTGGCTGCGGCAAAAGCATCGCCACCCTCATTGTCGGTAAAGAGGGCATACTTTTCTTTGGCAGTCTTCTCATCATCGCCCCACTTCCATTCTTGTGCATACAGAGAGAAGCTCATCAAAGGGGCTATGAGCCAGCAGATGAGTAGTGATAGATTTTTCATAGTTTAATCATATTTACGTTTAATAAACCAACGGTCATTTATGGTAGCGCCTAAGCTTACCTTTAAATAACGCTCTTTGAGACTGCCGGGCAAATCTACCCCGCGTTGCCCTGCCGTAAAGGCCAAGTTGAGCAAGGTAGATTGGCGCGAGAACGGCATAGACATCCCTAGGTTGACAGATAGGTCTGTTACAGGTTGTCCATTGAGTCGAATCCCTTCTTGTGTATAGTTTACTCCGGCGCGGTAAATCACACGCTTGAAATAACTATCCACAGCGCTGTAGTCAGGGCAATATTCACCTCCCACTATAACGCTATAACCAGTATTGTCAGTATCTCCAAAGCTAAATCTTGTGTTGGCAAAGCTGTTATAAGACAGTAAGTGAGCATCTACACCTACTACCCAAGTTTGGTCTCGGTTGGCGAGGCTGATGCCTGCGCGGTAGTTGGTTGGGATGACGGCAGGTCTTAATTCGTTGACGGCAATGGTATCAGTTTGGTAAGCCAGCCCCCCTGCGCTACGGCGCTCGATGGCTCTGAAGAAACGGGTGTTTAGCTCCTTGCCCATCGTAACGGCGGCGCCGGCATTGAGCACATACTTGCCCACCAACACATTGAATGCCAAGCCCGGCTCTAAGACCACATCCGAGAAGTTGTTGCGCTCATTGAGCACACTGAGACCCGTCAGTGTAGGGTTGCTGTTGTTTCCAATGAATATTTCAGTAGAAGTTTCTCGTTGGATAACACCAAAAAGGTAGTGGGCTTTCAAGCCTACGAAAATGCGATTTTTGTAGAGGTTGATGCCCGTACCCACGAAGAAGTTGTTTACGCCGCCGGTACCGTTCTGCTCAAAAAGCCCTTCAAAAGGAGAGTTTTCAATCATTCGGGTATAACGCGTGCGGTAGTTTACAGCGCTATAAGGCATTAGCCCAGCTTGAATAGCCCATTTGGGGCTTACCGGGAAGGACAAAGACAGGTGCATAATGCCCGCACCAAAGTCTTGTTGAGAGTCGCGCTCAGAAGTGAGAGCGCTTAATTTTGATTGAACACCAACATCAAAAATGGTGTTAACTATGCGGCCTAACAAGGCTGGGTTAAGATTGTTGGTAAAAAATGGGCTACCATAACTCACGCCAAAGCCTCCCATAGCTTGGTTCAACACAAAATTATGTGTTCTTAAATCGCCGATGCCTAGTTGAGAATAAGGAGAGTTGCCCAAGTCTTGTGCGCGTAGCGTAACACCGCTCGCTAACAACATCCCACAAATCGCGCAGATGATTGGGTATATGCTATATCGCATTGTAGTGCAAAATGGTTTTCAGTCCGATGAGGGTAAGTTCAGGAATTGCAAATATGGGAGGTTTTATTTTAGTTTCAAAGTAATTTGCATCTCCCCCACAAATTAGGGTATTGAAATGGCCATACAATTGTTGGTTTTGCTGGCGGAGGCCTGCTATTTCGGCCAATATCCCTCCCACCACACCGCTATGGATGGCCGAGGCTGTGTCGCGACCGGGGAATGTGGGGCTATCGGTGGGTTTTTGGGCATACAAATCGGGGAGCTTGGCCGTAAAGTGTGCTAAGGCTTGGTAGCGCATCCGCAAGCCCGGGGAGATGCTGCCCCCCAAAAAGACCCCTTCGCTGCTGACGATGTCGTAGGTGATACAAGTACCCGCATCAATAACCAAGGCAGCCTGCCCTGGGTACAAAGCCCAGGCACCTACTGCCGCCGCCAAGCGGTCTACCCCCAAGGTTTGCGGTGTGTGATAGCCATTCTGGATGGGCAGCGGAGTGCGGTAGTCGAGGGTAATGAGGGGCAGCTGTGTGCCAAAACGCGCTACCAAATCAGCCAAGGGACGGCTGACAGAGCAAAAAATGGCTGCCTGTGGGTTGTACTGCGAGATCAAAGATGTCAAGCCAACCTCATCGTTTACTTTTTCGATACACACCAAGGTGTCGCCCTCAAAAATAGCCGCCTTGCCTAGGGTATTGCCCCAATCTACACAGAGAGATACGGACATAGCACTATATTAAATTTTAGTGATAAATTTGCACTGCATAAACGCAG
The DNA here is from genome assembly GCF_000430505.1 of Eisenibacter elegans DSM 3317. Taxonomy (NCBI): domain Bacteria; kingdom Pseudomonadati; phylum Bacteroidota; class Cytophagia; order Cytophagales; family Microscillaceae; genus Eisenibacter; species Eisenibacter elegans. Next base: position 176,014 of record NZ_KE387152.1, read on the forward strand.
GCAAGCTACACAAAATCAACCCTACAAACAACCCCACACGGGCGGCAGGGTGGCCGAGGCTGTCTGTGTACTCCTTATTTTTAGCACAAAAAAATACATCCCTTTTTATGAAAGAGCTACTCGATAAGTTTGAGCGCAAGCGCCCCGAAATAGTATTTGAATGGAAAGACTCAGAGACCGAAGCCGAGGGCTGGGTGGTCATCAACTCCCTACGCAATGGGGCAGCCGGTGGCGGTACACGGATGCGTGTCGGGCTTGATCGACACGAGGTAGAGTCGCTAGCCAAGACGATGGAAGTAAAGTTTACGGTATCAGGACCGGCCATCGGTGGTGCCAAATCAGGAATCAATTTTGACCCCAATGACCCCCGCAAACAAGGCGTGTTGGAGCGTTGGTATCGGGCGGTATATCCATTGTTGAAAAACTATTATGGCACAGGGGGCGACCTCAACGTGGATGAAATCCACGAGGTAATCCCCATCACTGAAGAGTATGGCCTCTGGCACCCACAAGAGGGGGTAGTCAATGGGCATTTCAACGCCAGTAAGCCCCAAAAAATCCGCAAGGTAGGCCAACTCCGCCAAGGGGTGTCTAAAGTACTTGAAGATGCCAACTACGTACCTACACCTGCCAAACGCCGGTATGTGGTGGCCGATATGATTACGGGTTATGGCGTGGCCGAGGCGGTACTACATTATTATCAGCTGTGGGGTGGTGATCCTCGTCAGAAACGCGCCATCGTCCAAGGTTGGGGCAATGTAGGCGCTACCGCAGCGCTATACTTGGCCAAGGCCGGTGTCAAGATTGTAGGTATCATCGACCGTGTGGGCGGGGTCATCAGAACCGAAGGCTATAGCCTCGAAGAAATCAAGCAGCTGTTTGCCGACCGACAAGGTACGCAGCTCGTATCGCCAGACCTGATTCCCTTCGACGAAATCAATGAGCGCATCTGGAGTATTGGCGCAGAGATTTTTGTGCCTGCGGCCGCTTCCCGTTTGGTTACCCAAGCCCAAGTAGAGCAGATGATTGCCCATCAGCTAGAGGTGGTTTCGTGTGGAGCCAATGTGCCCTTTGCCGATAAAGAAATTTTCTTTGGGCCTATTGGAGATTATACCGACGACCGCGTGTCGCTTATCCCTGATTTTATCGCCAACTGTGGAATGGCACGGGTATTTGCCTACCTTATGAGCGACAAGGTCGAAATGACTGATGATGCAATCTTCAAAGATACCTCGCGCATCATTGGCCAAGCGCTCGAAAAAGTACACACCCAAAACCCCGGACGTACAGGCATTGCCAAAGCGGGCTTCCGTATCGCCCTAGAGCAGTTGGTATAAACGCACATATCTAGAAGGCTTTGCTTTGCCCAAGGCCTTCTTTCAATAATTTATACCCAATCAAAAATGGTTTGGGAAATGTGTTTGCTAAAAATCTTTGAGGATTCTTGAGGATTAAGAAAGTCAAATCTGTCAATCTTGGTATAATCATCAGATGGTTGTATTGTCATTACTGAAATAGGCCAAGGGGGCATAGCACATTGTATGCCTCCTATCTGTATTGGGAGTAAGTACCAAGTGACTTTGTGGCCAATGAGGGGGAGGGAAGTTTTAATACCCCAGCCACACCACTATATATTTTTCAAATCTGTGGGCTAAGTCTTATTTTACCCCCGAAATAAGACACCAGCTTGTCTCCGAGCTGAAGCCCCGAGCGATACCCAACCACAATTGGTTTGGGAAATATACCCGCTGAAAATCCTTGATAATCAAGGAAATCAAATCCTGTAAATCTCCAAATCTTGTGAATCTTGGTATATCTTTCCAAAAATGTCCGGTGGCGTGTGTCCCAACCCTTTGATGCAGCATCTTAGATGTTACTTTTTTACCATTTTTTCAAACAAATAATAATTTGATTATCAAGTATTTACAATGATATCTGAGTAATATTACTCAGACATCTGAGTAATTACACTATTTCCCTACTGTGTATTGCGCCCTACCTTTGTATCACAACATAAGCGTTGTATACTGTTTGTTCTACCAATCCTATTCAAAAACTCGACCAATATCCTGATAATCAATACAATTCCTCTCGCAAGGGAATCAATACCGTTTGGAAAATCCGCTTCTCTTCTGGGAGCGGTTTTTTTTTCGTGGTTACTCATTCTGCCAAAAGGTGCGTATCTTGCGCACTTGGCAAACTTATCGGCTAGTTTATTGGTTTGTTTGTTATCAAACACGGGGCGGCTATAATCTGTACCCGTTTTTACCCCGAATTTGTTGGTTTCACTTACAAGCCCTTCGGGCTTGTGCAAGGCTTTGTTTATGCCCCGCTCCTCCGGTACTGCCACCCCTTCTAGCGCTGCCAAGCAGCCCACACAACAGGCGCAACAGAAGGCTAAGGCCACTGACGAAATCGAAATTTTAGGTGCTCGTGAGCACAATCTCAAAAATATCGACCTGCGCTTCCCACGCAAGCAGCTCATCGTCATTACAGGCGTATCGGGCAGCGGCAAATCTTCATTAGCTTTTGATACGCTCTATGCCGAAGGCCAACGCCGCTATATGGAGAGCTTCTCGGCCTATGCCCGCTCGTTCATTGGTGATATGGAGCGCCCCGATGTAGACAAGGTCAACGGCCTTAGCCCAGTGATTGCCATCGAGCAAAAAACCACCTCCCGCAACCCTCGCTCTACAGTAGGGACAACGACCGAGATTTACGATTTTTTCCGCTTGTTGTTTGCCCGCGCCGGAGAGGCATATTCATATGTTTCGGGCGAAAAAATGGTCAAGCAGTCGCTCGACCAAATCTTAGACCAGCTCTTGGCACGCTTCGAGGGGCAGGCCGTACAGTTACTCGCCCCAATCGTCAAAGGGCGCAAAGGCCACTACCGCGAGCTGTTTGTACAGCTGCGCAAAAAGGGCTATAGCAAGGTACGGATTGATGGGGAGATGACCGAGCTGACCCCAAAACTCCAAACCGACCGTTACAAAACCCACGACATTGAGCTGGTCATCGACCGGCTGGTGGTGCAGGCCGACGACCGCTACCGCCTCTCTCAGTCTGTACAGACGGCTCTCAAGGAGGGCGACCAACAGTTGCTCATTATCCCCAAAGAGCAGCCCGATGTTGTGGTGTATTTCTCTACCTTGCTCTCTTGCCCTACGTCGGGCATCTCTTATGATGAGCCGGCTCCCAACAGCTTTTCGTTCAACTCCCCTTATGGCGCTTGCCCTACTTGCCACGGGCTGGGGGTGGTAGAAGAAATCAGCATCGACAGTATCTTGCCCGATCGCAAGCTCAGCATCAGCCGAGGGGGCATCGCCCCCTTGGGCGAATACCGCGATATCTGGGTTTTTAAGCAAATACAAGCCCTACTCAAGGCGCACAAACTTAGCCTGACCACCCCCCTAGAGCGTATCCCCGAGGAGGTGATTCAAGAACTGCTCTATGGTAGTGAGCAGGTGTTCAATGTCTATTCTGAGCGTTACGACCGCAGCTACAACACCTCTTTCCAAGGGGTGATTCCCTACATTCAGCGCACCCAAGAGGACGGCTCTGAGAAAATGCAGGAAATGATGCAGGATTTTATCGAAACCAAAACCTGTCCCGACTGCCAAGGCGCACGCCTCAAAAAAGAGTCGCTACATTTCAAAATAGCAGAGCACAATATCCACCAAATCAGCACGATGAGCATCGCTAGCTTGCACCAATGGCTGCAAGACCTAGAAGAGCGCCTCAGTGAGACCCAGCGCCTCATAGGCCACGAAGTGCTCAAAGAAATCCGCAAACGTGTACGCCTGCTTCACGACATCGGGCTGGATTACCTTACCCTCGACCGCACGATGCGCACCCTCTCCGGTGGCGAGTCGCAGCGCATTCGGCTGGCAACCCAAATCGGGACGGCACTCGTGGGGGTGCTCTACATCCTCGATGAGCCTAGTATCGGCCTTCACGCCCGCGACAACGAAAAGCTTATCCAGTCACTCAAAGAGCTACGGGACTTGGGCAACTCCGTCATCGTGGTAGAACACGACAAGGAGATGATGCTCGAAGCCGATTATGTCATCGATATAGGCCCCGGAGCGGGTATCCACGGTGGCCGCGTTGTGGCACAAGGTACGCCACAGGAGTTTTTGAAACAAAAAAGCCTCACCGCCGACTACCTCGCCAACCGCCAACAGATTGAAGTCCCCAAGCAGCGCCGTCAAGGCAATGGCTACCGGCTTGTCCTCAAAGGAGCTAGCGGCCACAATCTCAAAAACGTAACCCTGACCCTGCCTTTGGGCAAGTTGATTTGTGTTACGGGGGTATCAGGTAGCGGCAAGTCTTCGCTCATCCACGATACCCTGTACCCTATCCTGAGGCAACATTTTTACCAATCCAAACAAAAGCCGCTGGCCTACCAAGAAATCATCGGGCTAGAACACCTCGACAAGGTCATTGAAATAGACCAAGCGCCTATCGGACGTACACCCCGATCCAATCCGGCGACGTATGTAGGCTTTTTTACAGACATCCGCAATCTGTTTACCCAGTTGCCCGAATCCAAAATCAGGGGGTACAAACAAGGTCGCTTTTCCTTCAATGTCAAAGGAGGTCGCTGCGAAGACTGTGGCGGCGCAGGGATGAAGCTCATCGAAATGGACTTCTTGCCCGACGTACACATCGCCTGCGAAACCTGCCAAGGCAAGCGCTACAACCGCGAAACGCTCGAAGTACGCTTCAAGAGCAAGTCTATCGCCGAAGTGTTGGATATGACCGTCAGCCAAGCAGTAGACTTTTTTGAAAACCAGCCCCAAATTGTCCGAAAAGTACAGGTACTCCAAGAGGTAGGACTGGGCTATATCACCCTAGGCCAACAGGCCACGACCCTCTCGGGCGGTGAAGCACAGCGCGTAAAGCTCGCTACAGAGCTGATCAAAAAAGACACAGGCAAAACCCTCTACATCCTCGACGAACCCACCACAGGGCTGCACTTTGAAGATATCCGTATCCTGATGCAGGTCATCCAAAAACTGGTAGACAAAGGAAATACCGTTCTGATTATCGAACACAATATGGACGTAATCAAAGTAGCCGACCATATCATCGACCTTGGCCCCGAAGGCGGCCAAGGCGGTGGCCAAATCCTGTTTGAAGGTACTCCCGAAGCGCTCGCCAAAAACAAAAAAAGCTATACAGGGCAGTTTCTCAAGGTAGAGCTCGATTAGCAAATCCCATACAGCAGTTCCTGTTCTGGGCTGAGCGGTAGGTAGCACAACACCCATTCATCCAGGTGGGCATCCCAAGCATTGGCCGCTACAATCCGGCGCGGCTCTTCGGCCTTCCACACGACGAGGTCAAGACCAAGGTCTGATTGTAGGTTGAGGCTGATTAGGGAGTATTTTTGGAAATTTGCGGTATGGCCGTATTCTCGGAAGGTATTGTCATCGGTCAACAAAGACCACCAAGCCAGCGGCGGCTGTTGTGGTGTGCTCAGTGCTTGGAGGGTTTTCAGCGCAATGACCTCTACTTCGAGCGTGGCCTCAAACGGTTCTTGCTGTAGCACCCGCCGAGGTACACATTGGCAAAAGCACAAACTTTGCAGGTCTTCTTCTGTTTCTATTCCTTCGCTCATCGACATTCGGTGCTGAAAAAGCGCCCAGAAGGGTTGGTCAAGAGGCAGCGTGAGTGGTGCAGTAAAGGTCAGTAGATAACCCTTCCCTACTTCCGGCCAAGCTGGCCAAGCTCGTTGGCTGTCGAGGGTTTTCCAGCCAACTACCAATGCCCGCACCTCCTCGGGTACATATTGGTAGGGGGGCTGGTTCTGGCCACAAGTCTGACAGGACAGATGCAGTGTTGTAGGCAGTATATTTGGTGTAACATCCATAAAACCAAGAGGTTAAATAATCTCTAGTGTTTGGAGTGCCTTTCGGATAATGTCGGCGTGGTCGAAGGCCAACGGTGGCAGCTCGTCTAAGTTAAACCATCGCACCTGTGCAGCATCATCTCCGGCCTTGGGGTCGAGCTGTTGGTGTGGTAGGTGTAGGGCATAGGCGACCGAAATCACCCATCCACGTGGGTCGCGCCCAGGTTTACTAAAAACGCCCACTAGCGCTGGAGCTTCTGGCAATACCACCCCGGTTTCTTCGACCAACTCACGAGCGGCAGCTTCTTCTACCGTCTCGTTGGGGTCAACAAAGCCACCCGGCAAGGCCCAGGTATGGGCAAAAGGCTCGTGCTTGCGCTCGATGAGCATAATTTGGGGGTGCGCTTTGGCACTGTCGCCAATCAACACACAATCTACCGTTAGAGACGGGCGGGGGTAAGGGTAGGTATATTTCATAAGAATCAAGCTAAGTAGCTGAAAAACACGCTTGTTTTGAATAAGAAAGGTAGCTTTTTTTTCGAATACTTACAAGTTTATCTCTTTTCATACACCTAGTTATGTTATAAATGTGTATATTGCCCTTGGGATTGTTTGGCTACTGTATCAACAGTATAAAACAATTAAGGGGGGCGTTCAACTTTTTAATGCGGTTGAGTGTATGTACCTATGACGTACTTTTTAATAGCATTATTGATAGTTTGGCATCCCACCCAAAACCCCAGTCCAAGCCTTATTTATGCGTAATTCTGTAGCTACTACCCAGTGGCTTGAATCAATATTTATGAAAAATTTTGCTTTCAAAATTGCCATACTATATGCTGTCATTGGGTTGACTTGGATTTATACCAGTGATCTTTTAGTGGCCTTCCAAGCACTACAAGATCCGAACCTATTGAGTTATTTTCAACACATCAAAGGGTTTGCCTACGTGATTATTACGTCAGTGCTGTTGTTTTTTATGGTATATCGATATGAAAATTACCTGCGTAATACCCAAACAGCTTATCAGGCTATTTTTGATTACAACCCTAATCCGATGTGGATGTATGACCTACAAACACATCAAATCTTGGCGGCCAATGCTGAGGCCATAGCACAATATGGGTACTCGTCTTCGAAGCTTACCCAGCTAAAGATACAGGAATTGTGCATCCCCTCAGAGCTGGATCGGATAACGCAGTATTTGCAACAACCCACCCAAACCAACTTCAACACCAGACACCAAACAGCGAAGGGAAAACACCTTTATGTCAATATTTACAGCCAAACACTGTGGCATAGGGGCAAGCTGATAGGGCTGATGGTTGCCATAGATGTAACTCGAAAGCACCAACAGATGCAAGAGATTCATCAACTCAATGAACAGCTGACACAAAACGAACATTATCTACGCTCCTTGCTCGATTTTCAGACGACCTTCCTCGTCCGCCTAGATAACGATGGTTGCTATACTTTTGCCAACAACCAGTTTTTGCAACGAATGCGCCACACACAGGCAGATCTTAATAGCCAGTTTTTTGAAGAAGGATTACTACCAGAGGACATCGAAAAGTTTAGGGAAGCTTTTCGATTAGCACAAAGCAGTATGGGCAAGCCAGTAATGGCTACCTTACGCCGTAGCCACGCTTTGAGCCCTACACGGATTCATTGGACTACTTGGGAGTTTATTGCGCTCCCCAAAGGCGCAGAGGGCTTACAAGAGGTACAGGCCGTTGGGGTTGATGCAACCAAACAATACCTGTATCTACAAAAACTAGAACACTACAAAACCCGCCTCGAACACCTACTCGATAATGTTGGCGAGGCTGTTTGGGCTTGTCAGGCCAACGATTTCCAGTTTGTATTTATCAGCCAAGCCAGCGAACATATTTTTGGATATTCCCCCGATCAGCTCTACCGCAATCATCGCCTTTGGCTGGAGAACGTCCACCCCGATGACCGAAGCTACCTTACTGAGCGTTTAGCCCAACTCCAAAAACCCCATCAAGAGATAGATATCGAATATCGGTTTCTACATAGTAGTGGCGATTATCGCTACATACAGGATAAGGTCAGTTATGCAAAAGACCCCATCAGCGGCCAAGGTATGTATAGTGGGCTGGCAACCGATATTACAGAGCTTCGGCGCACACAGACCCGCCTAGCCCATATTCTCGATAGTATCACAGACGGCTTCTTTACTGTTCGTAGTGGAGGGGTCATCTCTTATGTTAACCAAGCATTTGAACGTATTCTGGGGCTTTCGAGGAGTGAAATGCTGGGCGGGATAATGGCCGATGTATTGCCACAAGAGATTCACCAATTATATACAGCATACATCCAAAACCAAACCACCGCAGCCGCTACCGCCGAAGTCTTTATGGAATTGAAAAACATGTGGCTCCGCTTTACAATATACCCGATTGATGAGGGCGTAGCTGTCTATTTTCAAGACATTAGCAATGAAAGAAATAGCCGCAGGGAGCTGCTTTTTGTCAAAAACAACTTAGAAGCCATTGTCAACAGTACTTCAGACCTGATTTGGTCAGTTGATACACAACAACGCCTGCTATCGGCCAACCAAGCCTATGCGTGTCTCTGTGAGCGCCTCACCGGCAAAACACCTGTGGTAGGGGAGTCTATATGGCTACATCTGCCCAACAAACTCTTACAAGAACGCTGGGAGGCATATTTTGAGCAGGTATTGCTGAGCAAGAAAAGATTGGAGCTCTCCGAGTTTTTGCTGCACCCGCTAGGTCAAATTCAGCACATCGACATCACCTTTAACCCGCTATACGACGACGAAGGGCGCTCTATAGGCCTGAGTTGTTTTATGCGTGATACTACTGCCGAGAAACACCAAGAGCGACAAGTAAGGCTACAATATGACCGGTTGAGCGAAATTGCTTGGATACAGTCTCACGAAATGAGGCGCTATGTGGCCAATGTATTGGGGTTGGCTCACCTGCTGAGTGTGGATGAGCTGCCGGAGCCCGAAATCTTGAACAAACTACAAGAGCAGCTTGGACTTATCGATGAAATCATCCACAAGGTAGTGCGAAAAGCGGAAGAGTTGGAACTGTGATGTGAATGTGGAGCTTAGATAAAAAAAATGTGATTTTTTTGGTTGTGTTTGGTTACCTTCATCAGACTTGTAGCATAAACCCAATAGACAAACAAATTTTATTCAAAACACACCTGTTTAACACTTTATTATGTAGCGGAAAGCCTATTCAACATTTGAATAGGCTTTTTTGTGTGCTTGATAAACCCTAGAGGCAAATCCTCTAGGGCTGTAGATTAAAATCGGTGATGTGCAAATGCTTAGGTTATTGGCGCACAATATTACCAAAAAACAAGGCATTGATAAATAAGCGATTCGTGCCATACCAAAAAGCCCTGAAGTTGGGGTTGTCGGCCATCGCGATGATGTTGCCACGCCCTAACTGGAAGGTTGCCACTGCCGCACTGTTGGCAATCAACGGCAGGTTTTGCTTGGAAATATACCCGGCCATCAATGGCTTTTCAGTATATACCAAGGGGTTGGCAAAGGGGTTTTTGCTGCGCTGTATGAATACATTATTGGCTCTGAAAAGCGGCAACAGCGCCTCGTGATAGCCATAAGCCAAGGGGTGGGTAGTGTCTATTTTGGCTGCAAAAATAGCACCTCCGATAGCTTGTGCGCCGCGTAGACGCTCGCGGTCTGCATAGGTGTATTGCTTGGTCGAGTCAACTTTGAAGTTGGTATTTTTAAGCTCTAAGCCAACCCACTGCCGGGCGGCAAGCCAACGGTTGGCCGTAGTCAGGGTGATGAGTGTTCCGCCGGTACTGACAAACTCCTTGATTTTCTGCACACCCTGCTCGCCTAGGGTTTGGTAGCCTCCGCCGGGCATAACAATAGTGGTATAGCGGGAAAGGTCAGCGCTGGCGATGTCAGCAGCTTCAATCATTGAGAGCGGCATGTGGTAGCGCTGGTCGAGTACGTGCCAGATTTCGCCTGCTTCGTAGCTATATGTGCCATTGCCCACAATCATCAGTACCTTGGGGAGTTGTAGCGCCTCAAAAGAGCGGCTGCCAAGATCTACCCCTTTGTCTGAAAGCCCCTTTGTGAGCGCGTAGATGTCTAGGCCATTGTCTTTGGCCAACTGCGCCAAGCGCTCCGGCCATTGGCCTTCGGGGGTATGCTGAATCCCTACCGGAAGCAGTATCGTACCAAGGCCAAAATACTCTTTCTTACCTTCTACTACAGTCTCAAAAGCTTCTGTTACTACTTTTAGTCTGGCATCGGCCAGCATCAACTCGTGTGCAGCACGCGGGGCATAGTAGCCATCCCAACGGAAAGCATAGACTACCGCATCTGTCGCATCGCCGATGAGCTTGCCTTCGGGAAAGCGGAGCGAGTCTACCTTATCGCCACGGGGAGCGTTGGCTTGCTCATAGGGTAGGTTAAAGGCCAAGGGAAAAGTCCAAGCCGAGATATCATAAAAAAGACTGTCAGTAAAACTGGTTTCTTTTTGGAACATCGCCCGCACTAGGCCTTCCTTAGGTTGGCTGAGAGGAATGACATAGGCTTTTCCTTTTTTAAACTGCTTGTAGTCGCTGCCCAATTCATAAAACTCAATGCCTTGGGTATGGAGTATTTCAGCAAAGTGATAATTGCGGGCGAGGTCGTATTCGCTGCCCACTACATAACCTGTGCCGCCTTTGTTGGCCTTGAAAAAGTCACGCTGAAACCCTAGCAGTTCTTCGCGCATAGCCTGTGCGGCAGCGAGGGTAGAAAGAGCTGTCGTAAACTGATTGCGGATGGTAAAGGGGAAATGCAAGATGCCGTTCTCACTGTCTTGGGCGTGCCCACGAGAGCTGGCCTGTTCAAACAAGATGCCGATGCCCCCCTGTACGTCGGGATAGGTAGAGCCTTTGCCATAATAAAAATCATCGAAGCTCTCTTTGGTGTAGTAGAGCGAGCGGATTTTGTCGAGCGCCTTGCCGTGAAATTCGGCAATCTTGCCGGTAAGCTCTTGGTTTTTGGCAGGAGTAAGGGGGTTAGTGCGCGAAGGGATACCGGGTTGGAAGAAGTAGGTGGCATTAGTACCCATTTCGTGTTGGTCTGTCAAGATATTGGGCATCCAAGCTTGGTACTGGCGGATACGGCCCTTGCTTTCGGGCATTTGTACAGGAAGCCAGTCACGGTTGAGGTCAAACCAATAGTGGTTGGTACGCCCGCGTGGGTAGGCTTCGTTAAACTCACGGCTGGCGGGGTCGGTAACGAGGGTATGGCTGCGGTGCGAATTGACCCAAGAGGCAAAGCGGTTGAAGCCGTCGGGGTTGAAGCAGGGGTCGAGCAAGATGACCGTATTTTGGAGCATCGTCTCAATCTCGGCGCTCTGAGCAGCCGCCAAATAATAGGCGACCAAGGCCGCAGAGTTGCCCCCACTGGGTTCGTTGCCGTGGACACTATGCCCCAACCATACTACTACCGGCGCTTGGCTGATATTGACCCCGCCCGACTGCGCAGGGTTGCTGAGCTTGAGGTGTTCTTGGCGAATGTCTTCGAGGCGGCTGTGGTTCTGAGGAGAGGTGATGGTCAGCAGCAGCAGGGGACGCATCTCAAAACTGCGTGCATACTCTGTGATGGTAATGCGGGGCGAGGCTGCGGCAAGTGCCTGCATATAGTAGCTGAGCTGGTCGTGGGAGAGATGCCATTCGCCTATCTCAAAACCAAAAAACTGCCTCGGTGTAGGGATGGCAGGGTCGTATTGGATGCCCTCTTGGGGTAGGTAATATGACAGGTCTGTTTGGGCGGCTGTTTGGGCTTGACCCGATACCGAGCCAACCATACAAACGAGCAAACCCAACGCAAGGGAATAACTTAGAGCATAGAAATAACGCATAGTAAGGTGTGTTTGATGAAAAAGTCATTTAACCCCTGAAAGCACCCCATATCTGCTCAAGATGATAACGCTACAGGAAATTCGAAAAGCAAGATAAGCCAAAGCTGCTATTTGAAGCAACTATTGGCTTATCCTTTAGATAGAAAACCGGTTTGACGCGCTCAATGGCAGCGCCCAAACGCTTGTTACTTGGCAGCGGCAGCAGCCTTAGGTTCAAACACCGTACCGCATTGGCTACAGGTATGGGCTGGGGTGTTGGCGTGAAAACGCTTGAAAACCTCGGGTAGCTGGGTCTCGATATTGGTCAACTTCAGGTATTCTTCGTAGAGTAAGTGGCCGCAGTTGTCGCAATACCACTGGAAGCCGTCGGTGTGCTCAGCCTTACGGCGCTCCTCTATCACCAGCCCGATGGTGTTGGCTGGGCGCTGGGGGGAATGAGGTACTTTGGCGTTGAGGAGGTAAATCTCTCCCTCGCGGATGTGGATGTCCTTAAACTGCCCATCTTCGATAATCTTGAGGACAATATCGCCCTGTAATTGATAAAAAAACTCCGGGCCTTCGTTGTAGTGGTAATCTTTGCGGGCATTAGGGCCGCCTACAGCCATCACAATAAAATCCCCACCAGGATAAATTTCTTTGTTACCAACAGGTGGCTTGAGCAGGTCGCGGTGCTCGTCTACCCAATCCAATAAATTTTTTACGTTAATCTTGCTCATAATCATTTGTTTGTGGTGATAAAACGACTTTGGCAGTAGCCTTTGTAGTGTTTGGGAGGTATTTGATAGAAGATTCAAAACTTATCGATAAAACAAATGAACACCCAAAAAAGTCTACATACCTCTTGTAAATATCATCAAAGCCATATTTTATTGCGCCTTATTTTGTCGTACTTATATTAGCAGCACAAGTAATTGTTACTAAAAGCCACTTTTGCTACACCAAAATCAAACAATTAATGACACTATCAGGTTTTACCTCTAAAAATAGGGCATAAAACAAGCACTTATTAATGAAGTCGATCACAAATATCCATTTACTCAAGCGCGATGCAGCCGGCGGACAACAAAAGAGCCACAGCATCAGTTAATAATCAAACCTTTGGCCTTCAGCCCAACAATCTGTCAGCTCCTTTTGCCCTGATAATCAAAGTGGAGTGGATAATCAAAGTGGAGTGGATAAAAAAAGCAATGTACTTATGAGCGTTTATTCTATCAAAGACCTAGAGCACCTTTCGGGTATCAAAGCGCATACTTTGCGTATTTGGGAACAACGATATAACATTCTTGCCCCTGAAAGAACAGAGTCAAACATACGGCTCTATAACGACCTTGACCTCAAGCTGATTCTGAACATCTCTTTGCTCAAGGACAACGGCTACAAAATTTCTTCTATTGCCAAGATGAGCGAAGATGAAATGCGCCGTGAGGTGATGAGCATCACCGAGAAAAGTACCCGCTACGAAGACCAAATCCACGCGCTCACATTGGCAATGATTGATCTGGATGAGGAACGATTCGAGAAAGTAGTGTCTACCAATGCCCTACAAATGGGCTTTGAGCGTACCATGTTCAACGTCATCTATCCCTTCTTGAGTAAAATAGGGGTGCTTTGGCAAACAGGCGGCATAGGCCCCTCGCAAGAGCATTTTATTTCTAATCTCATCCGCCAAAAGCTGATTGTAGCCATTGACGGGCAGGTGTACGAAAAACAACCCAACTCCAAAAAGTATCTCTTGTTCTTGCCCGAAGGTGAGCTACACGAGCTGTCGCTTTTGTTTGCTTGTTATATCATCAAATCGCGCAACCATAAAACAATTTACCTTGGTCAAAGTCTTCCCTTCGAAGACCTACAAGAGGCCTACCGTATCCACCGCCCCGACTATATTCTGAGTATCATCACCTCTACTCCGGGGCAAGATGCCATCCAAGGATATGTCAACAAACTAGGTACGCATTTCCCAGAGGCTTTGGTATTGCTCAGCGGCGCGCAGGTCGTAGCCCAAGGCTTAGATGCGCCAGATAATGTGTTGATTATGAATAAAATACAAGACTGGATTCGTTTTGTAGAAGGAAGTTAATACATCGAGAAGTCAGAAGAACATACCAAGGCTTGAAGACTTTATCGGCTACTTTTTGGCCACGGATGCACGAATGTTGATTGCGTTTTTGTGTTCGTGGTTTTGTTGTTATACCCAGTCATAATTGGTTTGGGAAATATGTGTGCTGCAAATCCTTGACAATCAAGAAAATAAAATCCTGTAAATCCCCAAATCTTGTGAATCTTGTTGTAAAATGAGTACAACAATGACGAAAAGTTAAAAATGCCCAGTGGTGTGTAACCTGCGCATTCCCAAAGAGGGAATGATGGCCATATACGCATAAGAACCTCCCCCTTTTTCTACCTATGGTGTCGTAACTACGTTGCTCACAAAGCCCTAGAGGGGCATTCCATCGCTATTAGTCTGGATTCCGAACTTATTTTTGCTCCTAAGTCAAGCATTGATTATGTTATTGGCATATTTTTCGGATATTTTTATCGATGTAAAATAGCTTTTTATCGATATTTGTAAACTCATACACCTGAAGTCAGCTAAGGGTTCGGTAAGATTTTTGCACTATTTTTAATAAGGGTATAGTTTCCCTTCAAACCTTACAAGAATATGGCATCAATGCAGTATCAAATACTCACTGTAGTACTTTTGTTGTGTGGCATTGGGCTTCAGGCCCAGAGCCGGCAGAAAAAGAGCGACGAGGGTGTATCCTTGGTGACGGGTCAAGTGTTGCAATATGCACTTTATGAGGAGTCTACGGAGGATAACAAGAGCAAACGCAATACTAGCCCGGCTAGTAGTGAGTATATACAGTTTTATATTCGCGAAGCGCGCCCCGATCTTGAGAGCAATCGCTGTATTGCCGAATTGAAGGATAAGTATCACGTGCGTTACGTCATTATCACCAAACAACAACAAATGCCTAACCGGAAGTTTTTTTGGAATAACTTGCGTGCCCGTTGGAAACTGATGTTTAAAAATGGCCCTGGATGGCAAAAAAGAATGGATAGAGACATTGAGGATTGCCGAGAACGACTAGGAGGCTCAATCATCCTAGATTGATTCGCTGGGAAATGGATGCGCTGGAAAATATTTGGAAATCAAGCAAATCTTGGTGTCAAAATAGCCGGTGGGCTGCGCTAAAGACCAGATAGTTGGAAAATATTTGTTTGGGTATAAACTTACATCGCACAACTTTGTGTGTGTAAAATAGGTAAATTAGAAGAATTTATTTCACTTAAACCATCTATTACCTATGTCCGATCTACAATCCATCTATCAAGGCGATTATTTCAGCGCTACATTCAACTCCGCCGAAGGCATTCTCTATACCTGTTGGACCACTGCCTACGATATGGGCGAGGAGGCCTATCGAGAAGTAGTACTATCTTATGTATCGGCTATTCTACAGACTAAGCCCCGAGGGGTATATCTAGATGCCCGCACAGCGCGGTTTCCTGTAACACCAGAGCTACAGCACTGGATTGGGGAGGTCGTACAGGAGGCGGCCACAGCCGTAGGCTTAGCGCGAGTGGCCTATATCACCAGCCAAGACTTTATTGTACAGCTTAGTTTGGAGCAGATTATGGACGAAACCCAAGCCGCACAGCAAAACCAAGGTCATCAGGTAGTACGGCAGCTATTTTCCTCTCCGGAAGACGGGCTAGAGTGGCTCAAGCGTTGAGGTGTTGGAGCAGCAAGTGAATTTGCTGCATCCGTTGCCGGCGTACCAAGGAGACTATTTTGGCATCGGCTGTTTCAAGATATTGGTATAGGTCGAGGGCTTGTTGTAGACGATGGCGGCTGGCGGCGGCCTCTCCCAACTCATAACAAGCATCTCCTTCGTGCAACAGCAAGGTGGCCAACACTTCTAGCTGGGGGGTGCTCAGCTCAGGAACCTGCTCAAGTAGGGTCTTCGCAAAACCTTCTGTAGGCAGGGCGGCTAGCTGCGTTGCTGTCAAGCCAGTATATGGTAGGTATTGCTTGCGGGCATATTCGTAGAGCTCCTTATAATTCCTGCGCTCTTTCAAACCCAACATAGCCGCCAGTACTTGGGCAAATTCTTCAATAAGGCGGATGAGATAGTCTTTCTGTCGAATCATCAGTTTGGGAGAGAGGTTACCTACGCAACCAAGTCAACAGTTGCTTGGGGATATAACGACTTCGGAAGCGTAATCGTTTACAAAGCTGCGCATCTTCGGGGGAAAGCCAACTCAGTTGTACAGCCTCCAACAAGTAGGCTGATACCTCCCACTGATTTTGCGCATACAGTTCATTGGCCCGCAACAGCAGGTAATAGTTGAGCGCCTGCCGCAGGGTTTGCTCCGGAAACTTCAAGGGGAGGTACGTAAACGTGCTGTCGGCTTGGAGGCAATCGACCAACAACTGGGCATAATCCAAAAATCCGTGGTGTTTGGCCAGTGCATAAAAATAGGTATCGCTCTCACGCTGAAAGCCAGCAGACTGGCTGACCGTTTTAGAGGCTTCGTGTAGGCGAAAGTTAGACAGGGTGTCTGGTATTTTGACAATGCGCTTGAGCCCATACATCAACAAAAAGCGAATCCACCAATCTCTGTCCATCAGGTAATGCAGGCGTTCATCCAAGGGACCTAGGCGTGTGATAGCGCGTGCGTGGAAAAAAGTCTGTGGTTGGTCAATACGTGCCCAGCCAATGGTTTTGGGCAGGTTATCTGGGTATACGTCTGTTCCTTTGCTGATGATAGGAGGCTTGCCTTCTCGGATGATATTGCCACGGCCACAGACAACGAGGGTCTGCGGTTGTTTGAAGGCCGTAGCCACCTTAAACAGCGAAAAAGGCTCTAGGTAATCATCGGAGTTTATCCAGTTGATAATCTCACCTGTAGCCAAGGCCAAACCCTTGTTGATGGCGTGGCTCTGCCCTTGGTCAGGCTCGCTGACCCAATAGCTCAACCGCGACTCATAGCGGCGCAAAATCTCGACCGAGTTGTCCGTGCTGCCCCCATCTATCACAAAGTACTCTAGGTTGGGGTATTGTTGGTCGAGCACAGACCGAATAGTTTGTTCTAAGTAAGCCCCTTGATTGTATGAAGGGGTGATGAGCGTAATGCGGGGGTAGGTCTTGAGCACTTTAGATGGAATAGCAAGTGAGAACAATAACGCAAATTTGGGCATAAAAACCAGTATCCACAAACGAGATACTCCTTTCTTTAGGCTTCCTGTGCCTGAATGCTGGACTTTTCTATTGCTTTGTAGTCCATATAAGGGGGATACTGAGTGGGTTGTTCTATTGCCCAAAGCCCAGCGGATACCTCATCAAAACTGGGTTGGGAAAGGTGGGCTTTGATAATCCTTGAGTAGCAAGTAAGGGGGGAAACTGCCCCATTAATCACCTCCGTAAGGATCACACGCCCAACGCCCTAATATGCTATAAACATTTTACCCCTTCACCTTCTTTGGAAATGGGTAAGTTATTTGTTGAAAGCCCCTAAATCTTGGGATACAATCACGGTGAGATTATTCCCAAAAATACCAAGCCCCCAAGGGTATCAAACGCTTGAGGGCTTTAAATGGCTTAGGTAGTTTCTATCGGCTCCGACACATTGTGTCCTGCATAGGCTAAGGCAGCCCTGACAAAGCTGACAAACAGCGGGTGTGGGCTTTCGACGGTGCTGCGTAGCTCAGGGTGATATTGCACCCCAATAAACCAAGGGTGCTCGGCGATTTCTACTATTTCTACCAAGGTTGTATCAGGGTTTTTGCCGACGGCCTTCATTCCTGCGCGCTCAAAATCAGCCAAATATTGGTTGTTAAACTCATAGCGGTGGCGGTGGCGCTCTCTGATGACGGGCTTGTCATAAACACTGTAGGCCTTAGACTCAGGCGCTAGCTCGCAGGCATAAGCCCCTAGCCGCATCGTTCCCCCCATATTTTTGAGGTTGTGTTGGTCTTCCATCAGGTCGATGACAGCATGGGTAGTGTCGGGGTTCATCTCGCGGGAGGCGGCATCTGCCCAGCCCAACACGTTGCGGGCATACTCTACCACAGCACATTGCATCCCAAGGCAAATTCCTAGGAAAGGGATTTTGTTTTCCCGGGCATAGCGTACCGCGCCGATTTTGCCTTCTATCCCGCGTTGGCCAAAGCCCGGTGCTACCAAGATGGCGCTTAGGTCGAGTGCAGCTAGCTGTGCGCTGGGGTCATCTTCTAGCGATTCTGACTGTACCCACACAATGTCTACCTTGCAATTATTAACTGCTCCGGCGTGGATAAACGCCTCTACAATAGATTTATAGGCATCGTGCAGCTCTACATACTTGCCAATAAGCCCAATACGGACATTTTTGGCTGGGTGGCGTAATTGTTGCAAAAACTGCTTCCAGCTTTCCATATTAGGTTGGCGCTTAGGCACAAGCTGTAGCTTTTGTAAGACCCGCTCATCGAGTTTTTCTTTTTGCATCAATAGCGGCACGGCATAGATGGTATCTGCATCAAGCGCCTCAATGACACAGTCAAAGTCTACATTGCAAAACAAAGCCAGTTTTTTGCGGATTTCATATGGAATTTCCTGCTCGGCACGGCAAACGAGAATATCGGGCTGGATACCTGCCTCAGACAACTGCTTGACAGAGTGTTGCGAGGGCTTGGTTTTTAGCTCTCCGGCAGATTTGAGGTATGGCACCAAGGTTAGGTGTACGACCAGAGAGTTGCCCGACCCTAAGTCCCAACGGAATTGGCGCACGGCCTCAATAAAAGGCAACGACTCAATATCGCCCACACAACCACCTATTTCGGTGATGATGATGTCGTATTTACCGGTTTTGTCGAGCTTAAGAAAGTTATTCTTAATCTCGTCCGTAATATGTGGCACTACCTGCACTGTCTTGCCCAAATATGCGCCCTCGCGCTCTTTGGTGATGACATTGTAGTAGATACGGCCAGTAGTTACGTTATTGGCTTGGCTTGTCGGAACGTTCAAGAAGCGTTCATAATGACCAAGGTCTAGGTCTGTTTCAGCCCCATCATCTGTAACATAACACTCGCCGTGCTCATAGGGGTTGAGCGTACCGGGGTCTACGTTGATGTAGGGGTCAAATTTTTGGATGGTTACGGAAAAGCCTCCGGCTTGAAGGAGTTTGGCTAAAGAAGAGGCGATAATGCCCTTGCCCAAAGATGAAGTTACACCGCCCGTAACAAAGATATGCTTTGCAAATGCCATGAGTATATAGAAGTCTGTTGCTTGTTGTTTTTGCTTTGTTTACGGGATACAAAGGTACAACTTTTTTGCGAAGTCGGGCGGCAGAGGATGGGGTATTTTGCCGTATTTGGGTCTTGCTATCACATCAAACCCTTTCTACAGAGCCCAAAAAAGGGGGTAGAAAGGGTTAATAGCTTGTAAGCGAAGTAAATATCAGGCAAGGAAAAAAAGCTATGATTATAACTCTGAAGTGAGGTTTCTTAGCGCCAAGCCTTGAGCGACCAAAAACCTACAAGGTTATTTTGAGATTTCGGTGTCGGTATTGAGCCAAAGGTGTAATACTGTTCCTGTGGCGGGCTCTTGCCCTGGCTTTAGTCGGTTCCAAGCTAAAATATTGGCTACCGTAACATTGTAGCGTAATGCTATAAGGGGGAGCGAATCATATTCCTGTACGACGTGGCTGCGGCGTTGTGTTTGTTGCATCGTTACCGGGGTATCATCATAGCCGGCGTGATACTGTAGGTTGCGTATAGGGGGCTTCGAAGCTACTTCGAGTAGGTATTTGCGGTTTTGGGCTACAAAATCCCGTTTCGAGGCGGGGTAGCGCACAGGGTAGCGATATAGGTATTCTGGAACAGTGTTCTTCTTAAGATGCGAATTGAGGCGCATCAAGTCCTCCAAGGGCACTTGTATGTGTTGGGCAAATACCTCAAGGCTGAAATACTGGCTTACCAAGATGGTATCAGAGGGAATCGGGGTGATTGGATTTTTGGCTTGCAGGTTATGTGCTGCAGCGTAGTTCATCACATAAGTGGCCGCAATAAAGGCTGGCACATAGCCCCGAGTTTCGAGCGGCAAATAAGGATACAAATCCCAGAAGTTGCGTTTGCCTGAGGTTTTGATGGCGGCGGCTACCCTTCCTTCGCCACAGTTGTAGGCAGCCAGAGCCAAGTGCCAGTCACCAAACAAGCCATAGAGATACTTCAGGTAGCGGCAGGCGGCTTCTGTTGCTTTGAAAGGGTCGGAGCGCTCATCGACATACCAATCTTGTCGCAGGCCATAGCGTGTGCCCGTACTTGGGATAAACTGCCACAGCCCTACTGCTGCGGCTACCGAAAGCGCACGTGGCTCTAGGGCTGATTCTACAACGGCCAAGTATTTCAGCTCGTCGGGCATACCGTGTTTTTTGAGCAGCTCTTCAAAAATCGGGAAATAGAATTTACTCCTGCCCAAGATTTCTTCTGTCTTGTGGCGTTTACGAATGGTATATACCTTAATCCAGCTGAGGGTATTGACGTTGTAGTCCATCTTGATGATGTTCTCTATACACTGTAGCCGCTCACTGATGAGGTCTGCGTCGTGATTTTGGGGCACATAGTTGCGCTTGAAATGAGCCAAGGCAGTGTCAATCATCGCAGCTTCTACCCAACGTGTTTCGGCGAGGAAGTCAGTAGGAGGGGTTGCTTTCAACAGGTGGGGAGTGCCTAGCGCGGCTATCCAACAAAGGCATAGCAAGAGAAGGCGGCGCTGCGCATTGGCAGACAGGAGGATACGGGCACGGGTCATACTACAATCATCAACTTAGGCTTACCATAATTCAAACGAAGAAAATTTTGTGGAGGTTGCCCCCTATTGGGGGCGTAAATTATTCTTCTTTGGCGGCGCTTGCAAATCTATTGCTGAAAATTTAGGACAAATTTTCCAAATATGTTGCAAAGGCCAACAACTGCTCTTCCTGAAAAGATTGTGCCATAATTTGCAGACCAATCGGCAATTGGTCTTGGTCTGTACCTACAGGGATAGAAATAGCCGGGATACCGACTACATTGGCCTGTACGGTATACAAATCGGCCAAGTACATTTGGATAGGATCTTCGTTGTGTGCGCCCAACGCGAAGGCTGTCGTTGGGGTAGTGGGCAAAACGATAAAATCGTGTTGTGCGAAGATAGCGTCGGTAGCTTCTTTAATCAAGCGGCGGACACGCTGCGCTTTGGTATAATAAGCATCATAGTAGTTGGCGCTTAACACAAAAGCTCCCAACATAATGCGGCGCTGTACTTCTTTGCCAAAGCCCTCGGCACGGGTCAACTTATACATCTCCTCCAAGGATTGGGCATTGGGGCTACGGTAACCATAGCGCACGCCATCGTAGCGTGAGAGGTTGGAGCTAGCTTCGGCCGTTGTCAGGATGTAGTATGTTGGCAGGATATAATCGAGCAAGGGGAGGGTTACTTCGCTGACTTCGTGGCCTTGTTGGCGGAGCTGATCTAGCTTTTGTTCCATTGCTGCCTTGATTTCTGGCTGTAGGCCGGGGCTGTCTAAGGTCTCCCGAATATAGGCCACACGCGCTTTGGCGGGGGCTTGGAGTCGCTGGCTGTAGGCAGGCACTTCCCTGCGCGAGGCCGTACTGTCGTAGGCATCTGCTCCGGCAATTACTTCTAACACCTTGGCGACGGTGGCGCTGTCGGATGCAAAAATCCCGATACAATCAAAAGAAGAGGCATAGGCCGCCAGCCCATAGCGCGAAATGCGGCCATAGGTAGGCTTTAGCCCAACCACGCCACAAAAGGCTGCTGGCTGGCGTACGGAGCCGCCTGTATCAGTACCTAACGACACATCACAGAGCGAGGCCGCGATGGCCGCCGCCGATGCGCCCGAAGAGCCTCCGGGCACACGACTTGGGTCGTGAGGGTTGAGTGTGGGGCCAAAAGCAGAATTTTCGTTGGAAGAACCCATCGCAAACTCATCGCAGTTTTGGCGGCCAATAATGACAGCATCGGCTGCAATCAAACGCTCAACGGCAGTGGCCGTAAACTGTGAATGGAAACCGTCCAAAATTTTGCTCGCACACTGCAAGGGATGGTCTTGATAACAGAGCACATCCTTGATACCTACAACCATTCCGGCCAAGGCTCCGGCAGTACCGGCGGCTATCTTTTGGTCTACAAGAGCAGCCTGTTGGCGGGCTTCATCGGTAAATACCGATAAAAATATGTTGAGGTCTTTTTTTTCTTCAATGCGGGCCAAGTATTGGTTTACTTTTTCGAGACAGGTCATAAGTCGGTCATCAACAAGAGGTGGAACAGAAAAAAGTCGGAGCGAAGATAGGTATTTTTTGTGAGGATATTGTTGGCTAGAGTTGCTGTGCCAAAAATGAGGCATACCATACACTCATTCAAGGGCTAAAAAAGCTTCGTCGAAGGGCGAACACCGCCTGTTGTCAGTACAGACACACGGTGTCCGACACAGCTAGTCGGTGTTTCTTCTCGTTTGCGGCCTTGGCGCAAAAAAAGCCTGATGTTCAAACAATCAGGCGGAGCAACATACTGTCAAACAAGTCGGGGCATTGTGTTGGTGGATACCGTGTGTAGGATAGGCCTTCCAAGCATAGAGCACTTAGAAGGCCTGATATATTATGTACAAGAAACTAGGAACTAGCCCCAGTTTGCTTGTTTATAAGAAATACTTCAGGTTAATCACCTCTTTCTCAGTAAGGTATCTCCACTGAGCGCGTTTGAGATTTTTCTTTGTCAAGTTGGCAAACATCGTGCGGTCTAGCTTGACTACCTCATAGCCCAAGTGTTCAAAGATACGCCTTACGATACGATTGCGGCCCGAATGAATCTCAATCCCCATCATACAGTTGTCAGGTGAGATGATTGCGGCTGCGTCTACCGTTACGGGTCCGTCTTCGAGTTGTATGCCGGCCAGCAAGCGGTCAAAATCTACCGCTACCATCGGCTTGTCGAGCGTAACTTCATAAACCTTACGGATTTGGTTAGAGGGGTGCGCTAGTTTTTCGGCTAGCTCTCCATCATTGGTAAACAACAGCAAACCCGTCGTATTGCGGTCTAAGCGTCCCACAGGGTAGATACGTTCTTCACAAGCGTTGTGTACCAATTCCATCACGGTATTGCGTGCGTCAGGGTCTTGGGTGGTGGTGATGTAGTCTTTGGGTTTGTTGAGCAATACATACACAAACTTTTCGGGCTTGAGCTGCCTTCCCTCAAAAACAACCTTGTCGGTGGGCAATACTTTGTGCCCCATTTCTGTAATCACAACACCATTTACCGTAACGCGCCCTTTTTGGATAAGCTCGTCGGCCTCGCGGCGCGAGCATACGCCGGCGTGCGCAATGAATTTATTGAGACGCAGGGGCTCATTTTCTTGTTTGGCGCGGCGGTGATTTTTTTCAAATTTACCCAAATTGTATCTAGGGGTTTCCGAAGATGCGCCTTTTTTACCTTTGCCAAAGGTACGGCTTGTTTTGGTCTGAAATTTAGACGAGAACTGTTTGGGGCGG